>JALFJX010000035.1 GCA_022775905.1 Methanobrevibacter sp. | reverse complement strand
GATAGCGATTTAGCATCAAAAATTGCTGACCTTGAAGCACAACTTGCAGCACTTAAAGCACAAGTAGAAGGTTGCGATGAAGATATCACTGCTGATGATGTTGCTGATGACGAAGTTGAGGTTAACGATGACCTTGCAGGTGAGGACGGAACCGATGTAGAGGACGATGTTGACTTTGGCGATGAAGAAGGTTTCGAAGACGAAGATGACTTCGAAGATTTTGGAGAAGATGGCGAAGAATCATTTGACGATGATGAAATGTACGAAGCGAAGAAGAAAGTCATGGACAGAATCGTTGAGTCAGTTGTTAGACAAGCATTAAAAGAGGATGAACTTCACGATTTTGGAAAGCACCCAGGTTATAGGAAGAAACCTATGGATTTACCTCCAACTGGCCAAGACAAGAACGAACATGGTGAAGACATCAATGATGATTCAGTACACAACGAAGAACCATTTGGCAAGCAAATCGGTGACGGTAGCCCATTTAATCAATTGGTAGATGCTGTTACTAAGGATGTTATGTATCAGATTAAAAAAGGCGCTCCAATCGAAGGTGAAAATAAAAAAAAAGAGTAACTGAGTCTCTTGACGAAAAAAAGGTATTAAAGATACCTAAAAATAACAATAAAGAAGCACCATCCAATGAGGAAATACCTCCAGTGGGTGATGCTTCTCCTGTTGACCCTTCAATGAGTGGTAACGCTATGGCTGACCCAATGGCAGGTGTAGACCCTTCAATGGGTGGTGAAGGCCCTTCAATGGGAATGGCACAAGGAGTTGGAGAGGAAATGCCTGAGGATGGAATGGACGATTCAAATATGAACGAAAAAGTAAAAGAAATTACTGACATTTCAAATGAACTTGACGAAAAGGGGCAAGAAACGATTTTAAAATATGCACGTTCAGTAAAAGATAATTCAAATAGCATGCAAGATTCAAATGAACCAGAAATGGGAAATGAAGAGCCACAAATGCCAATGGAATCAGTCGTTTTCACTAAAGGGCAGTTAAAAAGAATAAATGAAAGTCTTGGCGTTGGAATGGATGATGAAAAGGATGATAAAAAACTTACTAAAAGAACAGATAAAACAATTAATAAAGTAAAAAGTTCACCGTTCAATTCTCCAAGATTTAAATAAGAAACAAGGCAGGTTTTAACCTGCCTTTTTGATTCTATAAGATATTTATATTAAAATAGTTGTCATATGAAAAAAGTTATAATTACAAGAGCACAATTGAATGAAGTTGAAGATGCCTTGAAAACACAAGTTACTTTTACAGGCAATAATGCAAATGAAATGGGAAACAACGCTCAAGAAAAATACAACGATGCAACAAGAACGGGGTTAAAGCCAAATTCAATTCAAATGTCTGGCAAAAGTACAAGAAATAACGCATCAGATAAAGACGAAACAACAATTGCTTTTGATTCTACACAGTCAAACATTAGAGGCGCTGTTACGAAGGCTGTTCAAAACGCAGTTAACAATGGTGCAGATATAAATAAACTTAATGTTGTTGGTAACAGTGAAGATGTTACTAACGGTGTTGCAGAGGGAAAAAGATATTCTAAGAGGCAGATTGAAGAGGCACGACTTTACGAGATGAGAAAAAATGGTGAAGTCAAGACAAAAAAGCAGTTATACGAAGAGGTTTTAACAAGAAAACAATTGCAAGAAATTGCCTTTGAATGTGATAGAAAATGCATTGAGGAAAAATTGAAAAACATGAACCTTTTTCAAGCACTTGAAGCATTTAGGTTAACATTTGGAGACGATGCATTGCAGGCATTGTCAACTAGTAGAAACATTCTTGAAACGATTGTAAATACATTTATCAGTGCGGACCATCAAAAGAAAGATGAATTCATTGGAAGGTTGGACGGAACCTATTGATTGAGATATTGAAAATTAAAAAGAAAGTAAATGAGAACTTTATATATAACTGAGGAACAGGAGCGCAGTTTAAAAAATCGCGTTATATTAGCAGAATCTGATGACAGAATAAAAAAGGTTAATAAAATTATTGATACTGAGTTTAGTAATTTACTTAACCTTAATGAACCTGTTAGTGGGCCAGAATATTATGTAAATAATAACCCAGAAACAACATGGAGAACATATTTGCTATTTAGTCTAAGACATACATTTGGGTTGATGACAAACGCTGATATGAAGTACCTTCCAGTTGTTGCAAAATTGGCTTATTCTGATGAAGTTGGCTTTGACAAACGCAATGACAACGGCAACAAAATTGGCATTTTATTGAAAATTGTTGGGCTGTTTAAAAAAGATGATGCTCTCTTCCAAAAAGTAAAAGCAAATATAAATAATATTACTTTTAGTCAACTATATGAACAATTAAAACCTCAATTGGAGCAAAGTAGCACAATAGATGCTTATAACGCAAATCATGTTAAGGAACGTGATGATTATGATGTGGTGGAAGTTCCTGATTTTCAAACTGCTAATTTCTATGGAAATAAATCCTGTTCTGTAAGTAAATTATGCTATACACAAAATGAACATACTTGGAATGAGTATACAAAAAACGGAATAAATAAAGTATATGTTTGTTTAAAACATGGATGGGAAAATATACCAGAGGAAGTAGGTGAAGGTAATCCATATGATGAATATGGCACAAGTATGATATTTGTATTTATTGACCCTGAAGGAAATATTACAACATCTAATTGTAGATGGAATCACCGTACAGAAGGTGAATATAACGGAAGTGTTGACCATGCATTTACAAAAACAACACTTTGTGAGACGGTAGGAAAGAGATTTGATGAGGCATTTAAGCCACATTCAACAGAATATTTAATGAAAAAGGGATATGTGCCATTTGATACAGTTCAAGAATTATTAGATAACGGTGAAAAGCCAGAAGAAATATTTAACTATTGCGGTGATTTTTGCGAAGGCTTTGCTGTGGTTCAATTAAATGGTAAATATAATTATATTAATGCCAATAACCAGCTAATTTCTGATACTTGGTTTGACTATTGTGGTTATTTTAGAAAAGGTTTTGCTTGTGTTGAATTGTATGGTAAATATAATTTTATTAATACCAATGGTCAAATAATTTCTGATACTTGGTTTGATGATTGTTATGCTTTTTATAATGGGTTTGCTTATGTTAGATTGAATAATAAATGTAATTTTATTAATACCGATGGGCAACTACTTTCTAATACTTGGTTTGACGGTTGCGGTATTTTTAAGAATGGTTTTGCTCGTGTAGAATTAAATAATAAATATAATTTTATTAATACCAATGGCCAACTACTTTCTAATACTTGGTTTGATGATTGTGGCGGTTTTGATAATGGTTTTGCTATTGTTAAATTGGATGGTGAATATAAATTAATTAATACCAATGGTCAGATTGTAGAATCTAAAGGTAGAAAAAATAAGCATATTATTATAACTGAAGAACAAGAAAAAGCACTTAAAGAAAGTATTTTATTAAACAGTTTCCCAGAAGATATTGCTGATGCTGTTTACAAAAACAAAACATCAATAGGAAATAACCCAGCATTGCCAAATATATTTGAAAAAGGATATGTTGAAAAACTTGTTGAGAAACGTTTCAAAGGGTGCGTTGATGAACTTAAAAAAATAGGCGAAATAGATGATGTTCCTGATACAGACATGCAAACTGTATTGGGTAAACTTGTTTTAAAATGCCAAAAGTTAGAAGAACCACATAGACCAGAATTAGAGAAAATTGTTGCTAACTATTTAATAGATTTATTTGGCATTCCTGACGATTCAATACAAATGGAACTTTCGCTTGTTGACGATGTTGATTTAAGTAGTTCATCAATTAAATTAGACCCTGCTGATGGCGATGAATTTATTGAATATGAGGATGTGCTTGACGCAGAGTCAATAAAAGATGAAGTTTATAAAAGAAGATTAATTGATGCAATATCAATGGGCGCTGGTATGAAAATATCTTCAAACATAAAAGATTACATGAAAGAAATATATGAAATAAATCCAACACTCATTGATTTATATAGAAAAATATTGGCACTTAATGATTACCTTCTTTTTACAAAAGAAGATATAGGAATGACAGAAGAAGATAAACATCAATTTGGAACTGTTGAGGTTGTGCTTGGTCAGGTTGAGGAATCTCCGAAAATTTTAGCACAGGGGGTAATATTCCCAATATTGTTGTCAGAATCAGTTAGGGGATTAATGGAATTATTCGCTTCTCATGGGTTGCCACAAGAATTTGAAAAAGCACAATCTGTATTATCAAAATCAGATTATTTAAAAGCCGAACCTTGGGATATGAGAATTGGTCCCGCTTTGTGGGAAATTGTCTCAGATTCATTTGGAAATGGCGTTAAAACTGATTTAATACCATATTTATATAAAAGAATATCACAATTACCAGTAAAGAAGTTTAACTTCTTTATGAGAGAAGTGTTAGCAAAAACCAGAAAAGGTAAAAGAATGATGGCAAAGATAGCCGAAAAAGCGCAATATGAAAAAGAATATAGTGGCTTTGAGGATAAAATGTCAAAATTCAGCACAGATAAAAATGTAATAATGGATGAATATATTCATCCTGACGAATTGTAAATATGAAAGGACCTGAATTAAAAATAGAATTTTGTGCATATTATAATGACAAAAAAGAAAAGTTTGATGAAGGTGGGCTATATCCATTTTTGGAATATTGCCAATCATCAAAGCCGAAAGATGTTGTCGTTAGGGTTGATTATGAAATGGGCTTTGACGAGATTGATATATATTGCGAAAGTCTTGCCATAAGTAATTTATCATATGAAAAAATTGATGATGGAAATTTTGTTGCGAAGTTTACTTGCGATAGCAAATCAGGAAAGCCTTTAATGAGGGTAATTTATGCACTTGGAAAAGCTGGAAATGGAGGGCATAGTTATACATTTACTGTTGGGAAAGAAAAATTCGGTTTTGATGGAGATGGGGCTGATAGAATAATGAAAATTAATGATGTTAAATTCCAAAAAATAAAAAACTCTTACGATTTGGGGGAAGTTTGGAATGATACAACAAGAAAAAATAATGAAGAAATAGATAATAATATGAGCGTTAATATTGAAGAGATTGTTAGACAATCAATAAAAAATATTGTTAATGAATCACACGGCAAAAAAAAGCATAATGCCCCAAAAGATGCCTTAGCAGCAATGAGAAAAGGTAATCGTGAAGCGGACCAAGAAATATTTGGCGATGGATTCCGTCAAACAAAAAAAGTTCATAAAGCAAAAAACGATTATGATAGAAAAAACAATAAAGTTAATTTGAATAAACTTGATAGATATGATGAATCTGTTAAAAAAATCAATTATAATGATTTATTGTCAATAATATCAGAGTCAGTTGCAAAACATATTAAAGTGTTAAAAGAAGACCTTGATGGTGTGGTTAA
>JALFJX010000034.1 GCA_022775905.1 Methanobrevibacter sp. | reverse complement strand
TTAACTTTAAAAAGTAAAAAATATTTATTATAATTGGATAAAATATTAATATAACTCTATGAAATCATTTAATGAGTTAACTCATGGAAATATTTACAAAAAAATATATTAAAGAATTTTTTCAAAGAAACAAAAAACTTTTATTGGCTTCCTTGATATTTTTTCATCATTGCATTCATTGGAGGTGCAATATTTGGATATATAACCGTGGATGGAGATACTGGTCAGATCAGTAGTGGATTGGGAGAAACCAATACTGATGGTGAGGTATTTCTTTCAAGTATTGAACTTTTCATCCATAACTTTAGCTCAGACCTAACCACCATCGCTTTCGGCCTTTTGTTATCCATAATGTCATTGGTTATCACTGCAATTAACCGGGTCAATAGGATATATATTTGGAATAGACATTCCACTTTGGATATTTGGAATTTTACCACATGGAATCTTTGAATATACTGCATCAATTTGCTTTAACTGGTGCATTCATCATAACAAAATTGGAGATTAATATTATAAAATCAATACTATCTAAAAATTATAATATTAAAGAAATATAGCATGAAAATGAGCTATTAGTTAAAGATATTCTGCTAATTATCTGCATAACTTTTGTCTTATTAATTATTGCAGCGATTATTGAAGGCCACATAACACCAATAATATTTAATATTTTCTTTTAGGTTCGTATTTGCTGAAAGACAACTTGAGTCAAACATTCAGCAAATACAATATTTACGTCGCCTTTTCACCACAATTAGAATAAATTAAATTTATTATACTCCATCTAATTTAACCAAAATAAATAACTATTACAAATTAAAATCCTATCAGCTATTTTTACATTGAATACTAAATGAAAACCATGGAAATAACTGATGAAAAATTATTAAGAATAGCCCTAATAACTGCTTTAATTGGAATAATCGGATTAATCATATTTACACCATCAATTGAAGTCAAAAAAGTAAGCATAAATGATATAACCAGATCAATGATTGATGAAAAGGTATCGATTCAAGGAGTAATTACAGATATTGTCCAATCCAGTTCAAAAACTAATTATTTTCTGACAATAAGTGACGGTGAAAGCCAAATTACCCTAATTGTATTTGAAAAACAGGTTGCAGAAATTAGCTCCAGGAATCTGAATATTGAAGATTTCAAGAATAAAAAAGTTGAAGTTGTAGGAACAATAACAGAATACAAATCGGATTTGGAATTAATTTTATCAAGCGGCGACAGCCTGCGTATAATTTAAATGACAAATATCTATTTATTTAAAAAAAATCAAAAATAACATAGAATAAATTTATAGGAATAATAATTATGTCTAATAAAAAAAGATTATTTGGGACTTTTGGAGTTAGAAGAACCGCAAATGACGTGTTGACTCCAGAATTCGCAACAAGATTAGCTGCATGTTATGGGAGTGTTGTCAAAGGTAAGATTGCAGTTGGTGCAGATACCAGAACAACCAGTCCAATGTTAAAAGATGCAGTAATAGCAGGATTACTTTCAGCAGGCTGTGATGCAGTGGATTTGGGAACATTACCTACACCTGCAGTCCAATATGCAGTGAGACAATACTACGATGGAGGAATCATGATTACTGCTAGTCACAATCCTCCTAAATTCAATGGACTTAAATTTTTAGATGAATTCGGTATTGGTCTTCCAGACGATATTGAATTAGAAATTGAAAGTCTTTATTTTGATAGCGAACCAATAAGAGCAAACTGGGACGAAATTGGTGAAAAGTACACTAATGACAACATTATTGATGAATATATCCGCACTGCAATGTCAAATGTTGATGTAGATGCAATCAAGGAAGCTAATTTAAAAGTAGTTTTGGATTGCGGATCAGGTGCAGGATCATTTACCGCACCATACCTTGTTAGAGAACTTGGATGTGAATTGACTACTTTAAATTGTCAAGCAGACGGATTTTTCCCAGGTCGTGACCCTGAACCAATTGAAGAAAACTTGCAGGAACTCATCTCTGTTGTAAAAGAATTGGGAGCTGACATTGGTCTTGCTCATGACGGTGATGCAGACAGAACCATCTGTATTGATGAAAACGGAGCATTTGTTCTTGGAGACAAGACATTCACATTAGTTGAAAAACAAATGCTTAAAGAAAATGGCGGTGGAACCATTGTAACAACCGTTGCAACTTCCCAGGCAATTTATGACATTGCAGAAGAATACAATGGTGAAGTAATAGCTACTTCTGTTGGAGACTTACTTGTAGCACGTAAATTGAAAGATACTGACGGTCTTTTCGGTGGAGAAGAAAATGGAGGGCTAATTTTCCCTAACTTTGTTTATGGAAGAGATGCTGCTTTAACTGTTGCTAAAATCTTAGAAATCATCGCTAAAGAAAAGAAAACATTATCAGAATTGGTCAGTGAATTACCAGTTTATTATTCTGCTAAAATGAAAACTGAATGTGCTGATGATCTAAAAGAAGAAATCATGTCCAAAATCGCTGCCGAAGTTAAGGAAACCACAGACTACGAACTTGATACTACTGATGGTGTTAAAATCTTCAAAGATGGTGGTTGGGTCATTATCAGACCTTCAGGAACAGAACCAATCTTCAGAAGTTATTCAGAAGGTAATTCTCAAGAGCAGGCTGACGAAATGGCCGAATGGGGAATTAGCTTAATTAAAAAATATAGAGATTAAATTTTCTTTGAAAGTTCTTGGACATCAATTGTTGATGGTGAATCCTCACTCAACCAATGTTTAGAGCAAGCAACTCTATTTAGAAGTACACATTGAGGAGGGATTCCAATTTTACTTGCCTGATATCCACCAGATATGAGATTTAAAACGCAAGTAACTCCAATTATTCCAAGTTCTACTAAATCTTTTTTTGTTGCACCCTTCAAAGAGTCTGAATTATGTTCTATCAAATATAATTCATGAGGGAAATCTTTAGCTATTTTAAATATATTGCAATTTTTATTGCATAATCTACATACAGGACCCAATCGTGTATTTTCAGCTTTGCATTTATCTTTAGATATTTTCATACATGATGGTAAAAGCAAGACTTTTCTTTTTCTTGATTGGAAATCTGGTCTGAAAATTCTATTCATTAAATTAGCTCCAAGCATATTTAAATGATATAACTCTTCAGGACTATTAAAAAATATTATATCTTCCTTTAAATTATGAGATATTTCATTATTTTTGAAAAATTCTTTAAATCCAAGTGTATATGTAGCAAGGTATTTTGATGAATTTTGTAAAAACCAAGTCGCCAACTCCTGAAACAAATCCAATTTTTCTGGTGTTATTTCATGTTCATACTTTTTTAAATAAGGCAATTGATATATGAAATCACCAGTAGCTTCCAAATAATCCAACAATATTTTTAAATTAGATTTATTTAATTCTAAATCATCCCCATTCTTTTCTTTGGAAAATTCTTTTGTAAGAAGCATTCCCCTTACATCATCAATTAGTTCCTTGCTCTTTTTAGACTCATTTCTTCTATTGGACAATGTTGCAAGAATTTTATGAGACTTCTCAGATAGAACCATTGCATCATTCTTATAAATCTCCCAATAAACGCCAATCAGCAATCCCTCCAACATTTCAGACAAATCTTCTACATTTAATTCCCTTGCAAAACTGATGAATTCTTCTGCAAAATCATTAACATCATCATAATAGTTATCTTTAATTTGATAAGGAAATAATGAATCAGACATTTCAAACCCTCACTGCATCAAAAATAAATTCAACATGTTTTTCTGCTTCATTAAATAATTTATCCAATTCATCATCTGGAAAAGAGTTATTCTCAATGAATATTTCCATCAACAAAAATATCGGATAAGCATAATATTCCCTAGCCAACATTACCGGATCACAGTCTTCTTTAATAATCTCCATTTCAATGAATTTAACAAAAATGGAAGTCCAGAATTCCAATGGTTCTTCCAATATATGTTTATGGAAAAATTCGGCAACTTTTTCATCCTGATACATTTGAATAAACAGGAATCTGAAAATCTTCATTATTTTTTCATTTCTCAACTGTTCCCTAAAGATCCTTGAACCCATCTGATAAAACATTGTAGGATTTGATTCCAGGAGAGCTTCCATTCCAGGATTTCCAACGTCACCAGCATTATCAAAATAAGTAGAAAATGTCCCTAGAATATCATTCATAATAGCCTGTTTTGATGAATAATGATTATAAATAGAACTTTCCTTGATTCCAACTTCACGAGCTATTTCCCTGACTGAAGTGTTGTTAAATCCTTTTTGTGAAAACAACTCCAATGATACATCAAATATCTTTTCCTTAGTAGTTTTTTCTCCCATAACTAACAATTGTTAGTTAAACAATATAAAACTAACGGTTGTTAGTTAACAAAATTTTAAAAAAAATAAATTCAAAGTCAGAGATATTCCAAGCATTCTTCTTTTAGGAAAAACGCATCTTCATTATCCGGACTTCTAAGCAATACTTTGTTGAAACTGTCAATAGCTTCTTCAAAATTACTAAGTTCCATTAAAACCACTCCTTTATTGAGTAAAAAATCAATATTGTATGGTTCTAAAGAGATAGCCTTATTGAAACAATCCAAAGCTTCATCAAGTTTTCCCAAATCAATGTAAGCATTACCCATTCTATTAATAGCAGCAGCATCCATTTCAGAATCATCCAAACAGACTTCAACTGCTTTGTCAAATGATTCAATTGCTTCTTCCAACATTCCCATATCAGTCAACAGGTTTCCACGAGAGTTCCATACTTCAGGGTTGTCTCCATCAATAACTATGAGTTTATCATACACCCTTAAAGCATTATCATATCTTCCAAGCATCTCTAGAATAAAACCTCTCCAATAAAGGACAACAGGACTGCTTGGACGATAATTATAAGCAATATTACTTACTTTTAATGCTTCATTAATGTTTCCTGAGTTTAAAAGTGCAATAGCTTTGTTATTTAAGATATAGATATTGTCAGGCTCCACCATTAAAGCCTTGTCATAACATTCAATAGCATCCTCAAACCTACCTAATCTGGATAAATTATCTCCCTGTTTGTTTAGCAAATAAACATCATGAGGATCCAATCTTAAAGCAGCATCATAACACATGGCAGACTTGTCAAATTTTCCACTGTCAAACAAAATGTCTGCCCTTTTGGAAATCATTGCCTTTTCATCGATTTTATCGCCTTTCCAATCATCAATATGAATTTTTTCAAAATAGATTATTTGGAATTTTTCAGAAGAGTCAATTCTTCCACCATACATCTTCTTGAATTCCTTCAACATGTCTTTGGAATCTTTGAATCCTTCTTGGCGAGCCAACTCATCATTACCTTCAAGTTCATCAAAAGATATGTCTTCTATCTTTGTAACAAACGCTTCAAAAATTTTCATTTTTTCTTTTGATACTAAGTTCCAATAACAATAAAGCCTATCTCCAACTTTTAGTGGAGTTTTCCATGCTTTACGTATAGTTCTAGTTTTTTTACCAGTGATAACATCAATATCATTACTTGAAAAGGACAAAATTGGCATTATATACCTCAATCAATTACTTTTTCTCCAAATTCTCCGGATTTAACTTTAACAATACCATCAAAATATGGTTTGATTTCACGAGCTAATTTTTCCAAATCATGCGGATTTGGAACATCTACTTTTTCCAAAGCAGGGTCTAATACATTTTTATTTCTAAACTGTTGAATAGTGTAAATATCAGCGTCTATTTCATCTACCAAATTATAAATGTCTTTTTTAGTATGTAATGTTGGAACATAAGTTGTTCTTGCTTCTAAGTGAACTCCAGCATCATTTATTAGATCCATTGATTTTTTAACTTGAAAACCTACATTCGCCCCTGTGATTTTCTTATATTTAGAAAAGGTTGTTTTAACATCAAGGGAAACATAATCAAGTAAACCTAAATCCAATATTTTTTTAAGATTGTCTGGGTAAATACCGCTAGTGTCTAGTTTTGTTTTTAATCCAATTTGGCGGATATAAGTTAATATTTCTATTACTGCATCTACTTGTACCAATGGTTCTCCACCGGAAATTACAACTGCATCCAAAAAGTCAGCAGAAAAATCAATTTCCTCTTTTACTTTATCAAAGGACCATTCAGTATTGTCTTCTAAAAGTTCCACATTATGACAATATCTACACGCAAGAGGACATTTAGACATGAAAATAACTAATGAAATATTTTCATGAAATTCAACAGAAGAAATAACTGTTCCACCTATATACATTATTCTAAAACCTCTTTTAGGATTTTGATGAATTTTTTGTCTTCTTCAAGAGTACAAATACTGATTCTAATCCAATATTCATCCAATCCTTTAAATGATGTACAGTCTCTTACAATTATACCTTTTTTCATAAGTTCTAAAGCTAACTCTGCTGCTGTAAGACCAGTTTCCTTTACGTTAATCAACATGAAATTAGATTTGGATGGGAATACGAAAAGTCCATCAATCTTTGAAATTTCATCATATAAGAACTGTCTTGATTCAATACCTTTTTTAATTGAGTTTTCAATATATTCAGTATCTCTAAGAGTATTTAAAGCAGCTGCAAAGGATAGTCTTGTTAATGAGAAAACAGGTTTTATTCTGTGCATGTATTCAATAATTTCAGCGCATGCAAGACCGTAACCAACCCTCATTCCTGCAAGACCCAATACTTTTGAGAATGTACGGATGATAAAAATATTATTGAATTCATTGATTAAATCCTTATTAGTGACTTCGGAGTATTCAAAGTAAGCTTCATCAATAACAATCAATATATCAGGATTTTTAGAAGCGATGTCAATGAACACTTCCTGATCAATTAAAGTACCATTAGGATTGTTAGGGCTGCACAAGAAAATCATTTTGGTTTTTTCAGTTATTGCCTCATAAATTGAATCAACATCCAATTCGTTTTTTTCAACATCCCATCTTGCATAGACCGGATTTGCACCATATTGTTTTAATAAGTACTCATAGTACATGTAAGAAGGCAATGGGACAATGAATTCATCACCATTATCAATGAATGTCTTTGCTAAAACATCAATGATTTCATCAGCACCATCTCCACCAATAATCACTTGGGAATCATCTACTCCAGAATATTTAGCTATTTCAGAGACGAGTTCACCTAATTGAGATTCAGGATATCTGTTTATTGAACCTATTTCCTGTTTGATAGCTTCCATAGCTTTAGGAGATGGACCCCATGGATTTTCGTTGGATCCTAATTTAATAATATCTTCTTTTTTTAAATTGAAGTCCTGAGCAATCTCATCTTGAGATCTTCCAGGAACATAAGAATCCATTTCATCTACAATTTTTCTTGCTTTCATGATTTAATCTTCCTTATATTGTTTGGAAAGTCTTACATAATTATCTGCATTATTTTGAATCATTTTAACTTGTTCAGGAGATAATTCTTTAACTGCCTTAGCAGGAACACCTAAAATCAAACTGTTTTCCGGGAATTCCTTACCTTCACTTACAACAGCCCCTGCCCCTACAATGGAATTTTTTGAAATATGTGCTCCGTTTAAAACTGTAGCATTCATTCCAATTAATACATTATCATCAAGTTTACAGCCGTGGACAACAGCACCGTGACCTACAGATACGTTTTCCCCAATTTCAACTGGGAATCCTTCAGTACAGTGAACAACACAGTTATCTTGAACATTAGAATTTTTTCCAATGGTAATTGAGTCTGTATCTCCTCTTAAAATAGCACCATGCCAGATAGATACATTTTCATTTAATTCAACATCACCGAATACTTGTGCGCCAGGGCATATTACAATAGAGTCTTCAATATTTTCCATAATATCACCTCATTCTTTTTTTACATTTTTTTCTTGAATAATATAATCTTGTTTTACCAATACTCTTGTATCGGAAGGTACGTCATCATATAATAAAACTCCAGAACCTATGGTAGCATTGTGTCCTACCTTCACACCTGGAGAGAAACTGGAGTTGATTCCAGTTTTTACAGAATCACCAATGATTGAACCGAATTTACGTCTTCCACTATCAATCATTTGATCTTTAATTTTAGTTTTGACTGATTTGTTGTCAAAACGTAAGTTTGCAATGTTGGTTCCTGCTGCAATATTACAGTTAGAACCTATTACGGAATCCCCAACATAGCTTAAATGACTGACATTGGTATTTTCCATAATAATTGAATTTTTAATTTCAACAGCATTTCCAACATGAACATTATCACCGAAGTAAGAATTACCACGAATATAAGAGTTAGGGCCTATATCACAGTTTTTGCCTATGTATACATTACCTGAAATATAAACTCCAGCTCTAATTATACTTCCTTCATCCAAGAATACTTCTCCATGAAGATGGGCTCCCTCCTCAACTTTACCTTTGATTTCAGTTTTGAGATTAGAGATTAACTCTTCATTTACTTCAATTAATTCCCATGGACGGCCAACATCAATCCAATCTTTATCGGTTTTATGGCCCATTACATTTAATCCATCTTCAATTTGCATAGTCAATGAATCTGTAATTTCGTATTCTCCTCTTTGGGAAAGTTCAGTTTTATCAATTTTATCAAAAATGTCCTTATTAAAAATATAAATTCCTGCATTTACTAGATTACTTGGTGCTTCTTCTCTTTTAGGCTTTTCTACAATACTTTTAATATGGCTCTCTTCGATTTCGACAACACCAAATGCAGAAGGATCTTCTACTTCAGTTAAAAGCATTAAAGTATCTGGTTTTAGTTCATCATATTTATTGATGAAATCACTGATAATCTCATCGTCTAAAATAATGTCCCCATTTAAAACTATCAAACTGTCTTCAATGAAGTCTTTTCCATATGAAATTGCATCCGCAGTTCCAAGGAAATCTTCCTGTCTTTTATAAGTTATATTGACTCCGAATTCACTACCGTCACCGAAGTAATTTCTAACCATTTCCTCTTTATAACGAACAATAAGCAAAATATCTTTAATATCGTTTTCTCTTAATGATTCTATGTTATATTGCATGATTGGCTTTCCAGCGACTGGTAACATAGTTTTAGGCTTGGTAAGTGTTAAAGGTCTCATTCTTGACCCTTCTCCAGCACATAAAATAATTGCTTTCACTTTTATTATCCCCACAAAATTTTTATTAATGATATATAGTTATCCAGTTCCTTATTAATTAATTTTATTAGTCGAATAATTAATTTTAAATAATAGTTCGTATAAACTCAATTTATATTAGCGATGCTAATTGCATAAATAATAAAGGAGATTGAAAAAATGACAGTATATGTTTGTTTACACTGTGAATACAGATTCGATACAGAAAAAGGAGATCCATCCTACAATATTCCTGCTGGAAAAACCCCTGCAGACATGCCAGATGATTGGGTTTGCCCAGAATGTGCAGCATTAGGTGTTGACGCATTTATCGTTGAAGAAGAAGAATAAATTTCTTTTTCTTAACTTTTTTATTTTTAAAATTAGCTATTTAGAAAAAAACACTTGAAAAAGTGTTCAATACACATTAAAAAAAGAGAATTGTGAAGATATATCCTCTTCATAAGTTTTCATTAATTATTTTTGCACAGATATCTCTAATCTCTTCAGCTCTTTCTTGGCTTCTTGACTCTAGAGTTATTCTAATGTAATCTTCTGTTCCGGAAGGTCTTACAAGCACCCAACTATCATCTTCAAATGTTAATCTAACACCATCAAGAGGATTTACATCTGCAATATCATCAAATGCATTTGTGAGAAATTCTTCCATATTTTCCATTACTTTGATTTTAGCTTCCTTAGAGCAGGTTATTTTTTCACGGATATTCGGATAAGATGGAATAGCTTCTAAAAGATCAGACAATTTACCATCCCTTGAGACTATTTCTGCCATTCTTAAACCTGAAAGAATTCCATCAGGACACATACAGAAGTCAGGGTGCAACCATGTTCCTGAAGGTTCCCCTCCAAAGCTTGCATCTTTTTCTAGGATTGCTTCTGCAACATTAACATCCCCAACAGGAGTTCTTATGACTTTACCTTTTACAGATTCATCCATACATAATCCTGCATCGACTGTTGTTACAATATCTCCGTCAAATTCTTTTGATATTAATGCTAAAAGAGAATCGAATGGAGACACATTACCATTTTCATCGACAGTAATCATCCTATCTGCATCACCATCATGAGCAATTCCCAAATCTGCTCCAATAGCTACAACGGTTTTCATTAAAGTCTGTAGGTTCTCTTCATTAGGCTCAGGATTTCTTCCAGGGAAAAATCCATCCACTTGAGAGTTAAGGGTTGTAACTTCACATCCTGCTTTTCTAAATACTAAAGGTGATATTTCGCTTCCAGCACCAGATGCACAGTCAATTACTACTTTGAGCCCTTCCTTAATATCAACCATACCAACTAAGTCATCAACGTATTGTCCTTTGATTTCTTCATTGACACTCAATTTACCTACTTTATCCCATGTTACTGAAATGTAATCCTTAGAAGCATAGATTTCTTCAATTTCAGATTCCTGTTTTGAAGTGTATGCCATACCGTTTTTGTTCCATAATTTGATTCCATTGTATTGGGAAGGATTATGGGATGCAGTCAACATGATTCCTGCATCAGCATCGAGTTTTTCAGTAGCATAACCAACTAATGGTGTTGGAACCATACCTATTTTTACAACATCAACACCACTTTCAAGTAAACCTGCACATATTGCTTGGTCCAACATTTGATTTGTTGTTCTTGTATCATAACCTAAAACAACACATCCTTCATTACCTAAATAGTAAGCTAATGATTTACCTACATTCAATGCTAGCTCGCAGGTTACTTCTGAGCCGATTTTTCCTCTAATTCCAGATGTTCCAAATAGTTTTTTAGCTACCATGATTTCACCTATGCGCCGAATTTATGAGCATAATTCATTAAATCCATCATAATGTTCATTACGTCAGATCCTCTAATCCTGTTGAGTCCTCCTTTAGCGCATGCTCTCTCGGAGAATTCTTTAACATCATCCACTCTCACTTCAGGACCTCTGATGACAACAGGCACTGGGTCTCCAGAGTGGTTCATTACTGAAATTGGTGTTGAGTGATCTGCTGTTAAGTAGATATATACGTCTTCAAGTTTCAATAATTCACTTATTACAACTTCATCGACTTTTTCTATGAATTTAACTTTTTCTTCAGTTTGGCCGTCGTGACCCGCTTCGTCAGCACCATCAATATTTACCAAGAAGAAATCATGTTCTGAGTTGTTTACTTGATCTACAATAGTATCACGAATATTGTCCAAATTAGTGTCGATTCCACCAGTTACATCTTCCATTTCAATGATATCCATACCTGCGAATCTTCCTATACCCATAATGAGCCCGGTTTCTGCAATACATGCTGCATTTACTTCGTATTTTTCATTTATTGATTCGACGGACGGTACTTCACCTGCACCACGAGGGATGACAATGTTTGCTGGAGGTAGTCCTTCTTCGATTCTTTTTAAGTTAACTGGATGATCTTTAACCATTTCATAAGTTTTTACTACTACTTTATTCAAAATATCAGCGGTTTTTTTAGCTTCTGGAGTATCATCTAAAGCTTTGACTTCTTTAGGTTTGTTTCCTTCAACTTTAGGGTCAGCATCACTTACTTTACCTGAAAGTCCTTCACCTCTTAAAACTAAAACTGCTCTGTGGCCAGTAGATTCCTTGAATATTATTTTGATGTCAGGATAATCTTCCAAAACCATTTTGTTTAATTCTTCAACTATGTCTTTGGTACCTTCTTTGATTCTTCCTGCACGTCTGTCAGTTACGATTAAATCCTCATCTGCAGTTGAGAAGTTACATCTGAATGCAATATCTCCCGGAAGAACTTCTACTCCAACACCATTTGCTTCAAACGGCCCTCTTCCAGTGTATACTTCATATGGATTGTAACCTAAAATAGAAAGGTGTGCAGTGTCACTTCCAGGAATAATACCTGGAGCAATTGAGTCCATAATACCAGTAATTCCTTCTTCAGCCATTTTATCCATATTTGGAGTATTAGCTGCTTCTAAAGGAGTTTTATTACCTAATTCTTTAATAGGACGGTCACCCATACCATCCATAATTAAAATAAGTCCTTTCATAAATATCACCTAATAAATTATACTAATATAAGGTTTATTTTTAATTAGTTAAATAATTTATTTAAAAAAGGGTTAAAAATAGTAAAAAAAGTTAAATTAATAAAATTCCAACAATCGCACCAAAGATTGTTGCAAGTAAATTAACGTGTTCATTAGTAAGCCAACCTTGATTTTCAAAGAGAGCTCCTAAAATACTGTCACCAAAACATCCTATGGTTCCAGAGACAATTGAAACTAAAATAGCCATAAATGGATTTGGCATGATTCCAAGGAAATATGCTGCAATACCAATGATAGCAGCACCAACAATTCCAGAAACGGTTCCCAATACTGAAACCGCACCATTTGTTCCAGGATCCACTTTCTGAAGATTGGTTATCAAACGAGGATGTGCATCCAAAACACCAATTTCAGAAGCCAATGTATCTGCTGTTGCAGTTGCAATCGCACCTATGAAACCTCCAACAAATGGGGAGTAGTACCCTCCGAATGCAGCCATAAAACAAGCTACAACACCATTGGAAATAACATTTTTGGAAGTCCTTCTTCCTTCAAATTCCCCTAAAGACATTTTATATTTTCTTGAGAATTTAGTAGCGATTAAAGACATGATAAGGAATAAAACAATCAACAATAACCAGTTAGCCCCAGCTGAGAAGATTATCACAATACCCATAACAATCATTACTGCTGAGCCAAATAAATCCAATGACTGTCTTCTATAGGTAATAAATCCTAAAATAAATAATAGTATAACATATAACCAGTTAATCATTAATCCATCCATTTCAATCACAATAGTATATTTGTTTAGATTCTATAAATATGTTACTTAAATGGCATTAATTAAGCTAAAATAATTAAAAAGTTAATCGATTAAAATAATTATTGACACTATTGCCTACAGAATAAAATAAAGAACAGATTAAATTATAGAAGTTGTTTTTAAAATCAGTTAAAATAATTCATGAAATGTAGATTAAAAAAAAGAAAAAAGGAAGAATATATCTTCCAAAATAATGTTTATTCCTTACGTCTTAAAGAGATATTTGAAACTAAAACAAACAATACCAATAAGATTGCAAAAATCGGGTTACCAGTGTTGTGCATGTTGTTTCCTGCAGCACCATTTCCATTAGCCCCACCATTTCTGAACTTGAACCACCGTTACTTGGATTTGGTCCAGAGTAGGATTAGGTCCAGGTCCAGGAGTTGGATCAGGGTCTGGAATAGGTTCCGGACTTGGGTCTGGATCAGCAATGATAGTAATCAAAATTGCTGTTGAAGATGAATTGTAGTATTCATTTCCATTATAATTAATTACAGCTTCAGTATCTTCAGAAGGTAACTCAATATCAGTAAATACTGCTTTTCCATCTTTAACTTCTGCGGTGAAAATATTACCGTCGAAAGCGAAAGTAGCAGTACCATTCTGAACCGAATTACCTCTGTTATCAACGATGTTAGCTGTAACATTTTTAACATCACCTTCATGACCTTCAATGTCATCACTAGTTGTTGTAGTATTCAACATAATAATAGCAGGTTTAACTTCTATAGTTTCAATGTTCACATTACCGGTTGAATTCATATAATAATCATTACCAGAGTATTCAACAGGATATGTGTAGTTACCTACTTCATCAGGTAAAACCACATTTTTAAAGGTAGCTTTTCCATCAACAACATCAGCAGTATATTCTACACCATTGATAGTTGATTTAACAGTACCATTAGCAACAGGTTCACCATTTTCGTCAATTACATCAACAGGAATGTCCATAGTAGCACCAGTTCTGTTAGTCACATTGTCTGCACCAACATTAGTGTTAACTTTTGGAACTTCGAAACTAGATTTTGCAACAATTTCAGTATAGTAATTGTCAAGTTTGTGAGTAGCAGTTACGTTAGATTTACCTGGTTTTAAAGAAATACCAGTAATATTGACATCACCATAGATGTCAGTTAATTGATTGTTGTATTCTTTAATTATATTTTTCTGAATTACTGTAACTTAATAATCCACTTGCAACTACATTACCATTTGAATCAGTAATAACAATATCAATAGGCATTCCAGCTTCACGGAAGTCTGAATATACTTTATCAGGACTGGAAGCAGTTAATGGAGTAACTTTTTCACTTCCAGTGTTAAGTACAGCTGCGTTTTCACTTAAGTAGGTGACATTTTGAACTGTAACTGCAGAATCTCCTTGATAGTATCCATTAGCTAAAATTCCATTTAATACATTATCCCATCCATAAAATACTGTATGAATGTCAACTTTTGTGGAATTTACAACAGCCAAAACAGTGATCTTTTGGGAATTAGCTAAGTTATTCAATAATTTGGAATTAGAAATATCCATTGATCCCTTAGTATAAACTGCAATTGCACTACCATACATAGCCTGATTGTAGTTGAACTCTGAATTGTCCACTGTAGCATTTTTTGCTGTAATGAATATAGCACCAGCCCAACCAGATGCTTTGTTGTTTTCAAAGATTGAATCTACAATATTGGAATTAACACCAGATAAATATACTGCACCACCATAAGTACCAGTATTACCATCAAATACAACAGTTTCAACATTGGAATTAGCACCAGACATAAATAATGCTCCACCATAAGCAGCAGAATTGTCCTTGAATACTGCATTTTCAATAGTTAAATTAACCGCAGTAGAATATACTGCTCCACCATAATATGAGGAAACTCTGTTACCTACAAATTCACAATTCTTAATTGTTGAATTGGAGCATTGTATTTCAACAGCCCCACCTTGAATTTTTGCAGCATTATTCTTAAAAGTACAGTTTTCGATTTCAATAGTGTTTCTTAAGAACATCACTGATATAGCTCCACCACCATATGGTGCTGAATTGTTATTGAATTCTGAATTATATACCTTCAAATGAGGTGCAATTGTGAATATTGCTCCACCATATGAATAAGTACCGCCAACACGGTTGTTGTTGAATCTGGAATTGTTAATGGTCACATTAGTAATCATATTGTATGTGCTCTTTTCGTGAACATATATTACTCCACCTTGAGTGGTTGGCATATTATCATTGAAATCCAAATTATCTAATAATACATCAAGTGAATCCACATATATTGCTCCACCATAAGCTATTGCATCCATATGAGCATCAGCAGTGTTATTAGTAAATTTAGAGTTAATAACTTTAGCCGGACCATTAATTGCACCTAAATGTATATCCCCACCATAGATTCCATTATTGGACTCAAAGGTTGAATTCATAATTACAGTGTTATCTCCTTGAGTATATATTCATCCACCATTAGTGTTGTTGAGGAAATTACACTTTGAAACAACAGCATTATTGTTCAAGATGTAAATAGCTGCTTTGTTGGTGTTGTTAATGAAAGTGCTATCAGTTATTGTAACATCATCAGCATTTACAGTAATTGCACCACCATTATTGTTTTCAAAGGTACATGAATCAATAATTGAACCTGCACAATTAGGCTGTAAAGAAATTGCTGAAGAGTATTTGTTAACTGAATTGACAAATACAATATCTTTCAATACAACCGGAGAGGATACAGTGAAAATAGTACCTAATTGATTTGCATCAATCTTATGACCATTACCAATTATAGCAATATTCACCTTCTTGCTAATAGAGATTGTATTCTCATTATCAGCACGAACATAATCCTTGGACAATACCAGTGTAGAATTATTAGAATCTAATTTGGAAATTTCATTCTTCAAATCAGTGAAAGTTCCAGGTTCTGCAGCCAATGCATCATCATTGCTTGCCATCAACTGATCATTGTTAATTACGTTGTCGTTTGATATCTCTTCAGATAAATCACCATTATCACTTGCTACAATATCTCCTGCATCATCTGCTGCTGCAATTGCTTGAACAGAGCATAAAATGAGTACCATGAATATTGCAAACAAGAGTTTTGCGTTAAATTTACCCATAGAATCATCTCACTAAAATTATCCAACCATTACAGCCAGATAATTAATTATGTGCTTCAATCATATGATTAAATTAATTTCATTAAATCCCCATATAACATTACTGAGGAAATATACTCAATGACTTAATTAATATTGGGGATAAACATGTTCCAAGAAAAATGTAATATACATTTGTCATATTGATGTTATTAATATATAAATTAATATTATTTTATTTAAACATATAAATTCAAAATGAACAATGAAAAGATACATGATATATATGAACAATATCATTAATAAATAATAAATTATTAAACAAAACTAACATCACAATTGTAATAAAAATATGAAAAATAGATTACATCAAATAAAAAAAACAATAATCAAATAACTATCAGATAAAATAAACATTATTTTAATACTTAGAGATTTAATAAAATCTATGAAAAATTAGAACAATAAATTAAAATAAAAAAAAGAAGTGAAAAAGTAATCCTATTTGATTACTTTACTTTTGATAATTTCTACTCTTTTGAGAGGGTAGATTTTTTTAGCATTGTGATAAATTTCAGATGCTAATTTACCATTTACAACAACTTTTACTAAATCATCGAAGGATTTTTCAGCTGCTGCTTCGGTGAGTAAATCTTCAATTACTTTTCTCATGTATTTTTGTTGGGAAGATTTCGCTCTTCTTATAGTTACAGCGAGAACTTGAAGTTTGATTTTACGACCGTCTTTGGTTTTTGCTACAGTAGAAGCGTCGATTCTAGAAGTTCCTCTTCTGATCATACTTCTTACGTAATCAGTAGTGGTTTTGTGTCCGGTGAATTTAGTGTTTGCAACTTCACCTGCAACATTATCAATTTCAAATCTGAGTTTGATGTATTGTTTTGAGAAGTCTCCGGTTAATTCTCTCATAGTAACTTCTACGCCTCTTCCGATTAAGAGTTCTGCGTCTTTAGCCGGAGTTTCTCCGATTTCTTTATCTTCAAAGTTCACTGGGGTTTTAATAGTATACCAGGATTTTTCTTTCCAGGTATCACGTACTCTACGTCTTGCTTTTGCTTTTGCCATTATATCAACCGTTTAAAATTATATATTATATAGTAATTTAGCGTTACGCCATTAAAATTTTATAAAATAGTCCCTAAATTGAGTATAGCACCCAAATTAAATTGTAAAAATGATTTTAACTAAGTATAAGTTTACAATCGTTAATTCGACTATTATGAAATATTCTCCATCCATTTAAAGAGAATACAATTAATTAAGTTTTAATTTATAAAATCCGCCCATAAAGGTTGTTATTAGTTATTTAATTCATGATATATAAAGATTTTCAAACTTAGGAAAATAACTAAAAATTTTTATAAATTTTAAAAAAATAAAAAAAAGAAGATGTTAAACTTATAACATCCAGTCAACTAAAGCTTTTACTTTAGCTTTTTCATCATCACTACCAATAAATGCTGCAGGATCGTTGTTTCCACCTAACACAACACTGTCAGAAGCTCCAAAGCCAACAACAGCAAATGCACCTGCAGATTGAGCTGCAACAGGTTCAACATTTTCTACTTCATCCCCACCCATAGTAAGAACGAAACCTACTTTTTTATTAGGTGAAGGAACATCTAATCCTTTTGCAGGGTTGAAAACACCATAGAATCTGTCGATTAAAGTACATACCGGACCAGGTAAACGTCCGAAGTAAATAGGTGCAATAACAAATGCTCCATCAGCTTCTTTTAATTGGTCAACTAATGCAGTTGCATCGTCATCAATTGCACATTTGCCTAATTCTTTACATGCATTGTCAGCATGACAGTAAGTAAAATCTTTTTCATAAATATTCCAGATTTCAACATCATTGTTTCCTAATTCAGCTTTAATAAATTCAGCAACAGAATCTGAATTTGCACCCACACGTGGGCTTCCAGTAATAATAATATATTTAGACATAGTTAAATTTAAGCAAATAAAGTACTTAAATGTTAGTGTAAATACGAACTGTTTGACATGTTTAACATTAATTTAAAAAGAAAAAAGGACAACTCATAACTTCAAAATTTCCTCCTTAGTCAAACCAGTAGTTTTGCATATATTCTCAATAGGAAATCCATCATCTAAAAGATTTTTAGCAATTATACGAGCTTCTTCAAGCTTACCCCTTTCAATTCCCTGTTCAATACCCTGTTCAATAAATTCATCAAAAAGATCCAATTCCACAGAAAACACCTCGTTTATTTCATCCCTTTTGTTTAATGGTAAAAATTTATCCGACAATATATACTGAATATTTGCCACATGCCTTTTTTGTTCAATTGAAAGTGATTTTGCATTAATTACAATATTCGAAGCCTCTTTAACAACATCATAAGAAGTTCTTTTACTCCCAAACAATAAAATCAACGAAAGCTTACAGCAATCCAATGAATTTAAGTTTTCATTATTCTCAATTTTATTTTTAATATTACTTAAAATTTTATCAGCATCCTTTTGTCTAGATAAAATCCACCTTGGGAAAAAAATCCGCTAATTCCATTAAATTATCAATATTCCTCCAATCACAGTTAAATCCAGAATAAATAATAATTGACTTTGTTGTTTTATGAGTATGAAACTGCAAACCAGCACCATAATATTTAATCCTGTCCATCGTATCCTTTTTAGGAAAAGTAGTTTGAAATTCAATATCCAGCAAAGTACCATCTTCAAAAAGATAAACCATATCTGCTTGAAACTGTTTTGGATCAAAATGCAAACCGTCTGTTGGATAAATCTCTTTAACTTTACTTTCAATGCCCAGTAGCTGAGCGAAACCTTCAATATTTTTTCGAGCCACCTCTTTTAAAATAGCATCCTCATGTTTTAATTTCATAAAGTACCTACCAAAATTTATTAAAATAGCTATTTTAAATTTGAAAATATTTCCATGAAGTTAATTTAGTTTAAAACATATTTATACCAAATAGTTTTTAAAATAAAAGAATTATAATAGTTAAAAAGAATTGTAACAATTAAAAAAAATTGTTTTAAAAAAAAGAAAAAAATTAGTTATGCATGAAGTTGTAATGGTCAATGTATCTTTGCAATACTTCATCCACTGGACCTTCATCAATAACAAGTTTCATACCTATTTTATCTGCTCTGACTTTTGATTTGAAACCATACTGCATTGAAATTAAAACATCACAGTCTTCACAAGCTTTAATAACTTTACCACCCTGATGTTTTGAATCTTCAGCTATTTCGACATCTCTCTTTTCAACAAAAGTCAAATCATCCTCATAATCATAAACATACACAGAATGTCCTTTTCCAAGGTGCAAATCAACATTTTCACCATCAGAAGATACAACAGCCAAACGCATATTTTAAACCTCCGCACCATCCAAAACATGATGACAGAAACAGTCTTCATCTTCTGCATTTTTTATGAAGTTATATATCAATTCAAGCAAATCAGATTTTCTTTCACTGACCATTTCAAATACTTCATCTATTGTGAGAGTGTGTTCGTGAATTCCAGCAGCATAATTGGATACTATGCAAATGGAATTGTAGCAGATTCCTCTTTCACGTGCAAGAGTAACCTCAGGAACTCCAGTCATTCCGACAAGGTCTCCTCCAAGCATCTTAAACATTTTGATTTCAGCAGGAGTTTCAAAACGTGGCCCTTCAGTGCATACGTATGTACCACCCAAAATCACATCACCGGATTTGTCTAATATATCCCTTAAAGTTGGACAGTATGGTTCAGTCATGTCAACGTGGACTACCTTGTTTTCATAGTATGTTTTTGCCCTGTTTTGTGAGAAATCCAAAAAGTCATCTGGAATAACGAAGGTTCCAGGACCCATTTCCTCATTCATTGATCCAACAGAGTTAGTGGCAATTATCTGAGTAACACCGACATTTTTCAATGCATCGATATTTGCCCTGTAGTTAATTTTGTGTGGAGGGATGGAATGGCCTGCTGCATGACGTGGAATGAAAGCAACTTTTTTAGAACATATGTCCAAAATAGAAACTGTTACGCTTCCATATTCTGTTTCCACTACTTTTTCAGTGCATGAATCAGCCTTTTCAGTGATTTCATATACTCCACTACCACCAATAATTCCAATCATAAAATCATCCTTTGCAAACTGAGAGCGGTTTGACTTTAGCTACTAATTTAGCAATGCCTGTTTCGTCAGACACCCTAACTACTGCATCGACATCTTTGTAAGCACCAGGTGCTTCTTCTGCAATTACAGTTTTACTTGTAGCTTTGATTTTGATACCTTTTGATTCCAAATCTTCTGTGATTTCATCAGGATTGTAATCTTTTTTAGCTTTTGATCTTGAAAGCACTCTTCCAGCACCGTGAGCTGTTGAACCAAAAGTTTCTTCCATTGCAACATCGGTTCCGTGCAATACGTATGAAGCAGTTCCCATTGTTCCAGGAATCAATACAGGTTGACCTACAGCCCTGTATTTTTCAGGTACTTCTTCACATCCAGGTCCAAATGCACGGGTTGCTCCTTTTCTGTGAACCAATACTTCTTCCTGACGGTTGTAAACTTTGTGAGTTTCCATTTTTGCAATGTTATGAGCTACATCATAGATAATGTCCATTTCCATGTCCTTTGCGGATTTTCCAAGTACGTCTTCAAAGGTTTCACGTACCCAATGAGTAATCATCTGTCTATTTGCCCATGCATAATTAGCAGCTGCAGCCATAGCCTGAATATAATCTTGTGCTTCTTTAGAGTCAAGAGGAGCACATGCTAATTGTCTGTCATCAATGTTAACTTTGTATTTTTTATAAGCTTTATCCATTACTCTCAAGTAGTCTGAACATACTTGGTGGCCGCATCCTCTGGAACCTGAATGAATCATGATTACAATCATTCCTTTTTCAAGTCCGAATACTTCTGCAACTTCTTCGTTGTAGATTTCATCAACTACTTGAACTTCTAAAAAGTGATTGCCTGAACCGAGAGAACCTAATTGTGGAATTCCTCTTTTTTTAGCTTTTTCAGAAACTATGCTTGAATCTGCATCTTCCATTCTTCCGTTTTCTTCTAAAACTTCCAAATCTTCCTGCCAGCCATAACCGTTATTGACAGCCCATTCAGCACCATAGTCAAGCACATCATTGATTTCATCCTCTTCCAATCTTATTTTACCTTTGCTTCCAACACCAGAAGGAATGTTTTTGAATAGCTTTTCTGTAAGTTCGTCAAGTTTTCCGTCAATGTCATCAACAGTCAAATTGGATTTGATTAATCTGACTCCGCAGTTAATGTCAAACCCTACCCCCCCAGGAGATACTATACCATTTCTTAAGGAAAATGCTGCAACACCTCCAATTGGGAATCCGTAACCGAAATGAATATCAGGAAGACCGATAGAATATCTTTGAACGCCTGGAAGGCAAGCTATGTTGACGATTTGCTCGATAGCTCCCTCTTCAAGTTCATCGAAATATTCATCAGCGATATAAAATCTTCCAGAAGCCCTCATTTTTTTATTGAAAGATCCTGGAATCTCATAAACATTATCTTTAACTTTTTTAATTTCATCTTTAATACTCATACAAATCACAAAATTATTATGTTTTAATATTTATTCGTGATATTATAAATAAAGTTTGTGTAAATTAGAAATATTCAAAAATATAAAATAATTCGACATATAGTAAATTTTATACATCATTTCCACATAAGAAATCAATTATGTTTAGATGCTTAACTCCATCTTTGGAAAAGTCATGATTTTCAGTTGTTATCAGCATAGATTCATATTTATCAGGTATGCTCAGTAACGGATTGATTTCACGTTTCAATGTTTTTTCACCGGATAATCTGTAGGACACCTGAATATATTTGTATTTACCTGATTTTTCACAAACAAAATCTACTTCAGTATTATCAGGATTTCTTCCCACATTCACACATCGGATATAAAAAAAATTCCTCCTATAAAAGAAAAATTTTTAATTAATAACATTGCATGTAATTTAAATATAAAAAATATTTCCCAACTGCAACTATATGAAAAAACACATTTAGGATTTATAAAAACTATTATAATGTATTACTACCATTCACCATATAAAAAAAATTTATCAATATTGTGAAATAGAAACCAAACATTATTTTTCATAGTAATACTTCCACAAATACATTTCAATCCATATCCACCTAATTTATCAAAGATAATTGTTTCATATAATCGAACAAAATCAAAAAAAATATAAAAATATTATTAACCGGTAAATGAAGTTAATTTAAACCATGAACTAAATTTTAATTTTAAAACAAAATAAAATCGAAATTAAACTCGTTAAAGTTATAAAAAATAAATAAATTATTTTCTAAAAAGTGCAGACACACCTGCAACAAGCAAGAATATTGCGCTTATCACATTGATATAATCAGACCCAAGGATTACGAACATGGTCGCAATTACAAATCCGATACCAGCCATCCCTGTATTTTTTTTGACATAGATACTTGAGGCCAAACCTAAAAATGATGCTGCAATAGCCAAAAGACCTAAAAATGGAGTATTGATGTTTCCAAGGTTCTGTAAAAACAATAAAAGAGAACCAGACAATAATCCAATAACTGATCCTACAATACCAAGCACCATTTCAACATTTCTTGATACAGTTCTAGTTCTTTTCATAATAAATAGTATATTTTCAACTATTATATATAGTTATAAATCAACAATAGCTCTAAGCTCTACAGGATTACTTTGCTTTAATTCCATCTTATGGAATGTTATTGCTTTTATTTCTGATTTTCTCTCGTGTTTTTCCCAATTAATTTCTTCTCCTTTGATTGTTGCCCTTAATGAGTAGTTATCTAAAATTTCAACATCAAATTCAGAAAACAACATAAATTCCACTTCATGATAGAACAAAAGCTCTTCCAAATAGTCATACAACATAGATACATTATCTTCTGAAGTTACTTCAAATGATATCTCTTTTGCTGGTTCAATATTATTTGTATCGGAAATTATATTAAAAATAGCCAAACCTGCATTTTCAAAAGCTTCTTTTAGATTTTTTCCATAAGCTTTAAAACCAATATCGGCAGTTACTTCAAAATATTCAAATTTTTTCATGATTTTTCCTCAAAAATATTACTTTTCAAATGCTCTCTTACTCTTTTTTTATATTAGTCATTTAACAACTTTAAATATAGTGATTAACATGTTCGAAAATAATGACACCACAATTCAAGTAGATTTAAGAAAAAAAAGTAGTTTAAAAGATGAGATCATGTACAGCAACATAGACATTCAATCTTGCATGGTAATGCTTGTAGTAATAACAGCATTACTTTTATCTGTTATTTCTGTTGTAGCAGCACAAAATCCATACTTAATCTAATGGATTTTTCGAATTTTATAAATACCAAACCCTTAGTTGCGCATTAGATTCTACAAGCTTACCATGCAGAAATCTAATGTTAACAGAACTAATTTCATACAGGAAAAATTAAATCATATATTCATCGGGGTTGAAACGCAATATAATTTCTCTAGAATTTCCTCTAACCCCTTTTCCTGTAAATTTGGTATCAATTAATCTTACAAATTCAAGTTTATCCAATGTACGGTTAAAAGAAGCATAACTGGAATTTGTTTTTTCCTTATACATTTCAGCCAAATCACCAGCTTTACAAACACCTTCCCAACCCACAATTATTTTTAAAAGGTCTTTTTCCACATCATTAAGTGAATTCAATGTTTCAGCCACATTGATTGAAACAAGTGAATCGATAGCCTGGTCAAAATGTTCCTGAGTTATTTCACGGCTAGCGTTTGCTTCTGCAAAATTACCGCAAGATTTTAAAAGATTGATTCCTATTCTCAAGTCACCATTTTCATAGGTATACATTGCGATTTGCTCCAGAATATCATCAGGCAACACTCCAGGATAAAATCCTGCCTTTGCCCTGTTTCTCAAGATATCTTCGGTTTCTGAATATGAATAGAGTGGGAAATTGATTTCCTGTGGAATAAATACGGAATTTACATTCTTGTCAAATGCAAACTTGAATTCCAAATCTGATAATATTGCAAAAATAGCTGTTCTAACACCAGAATATTCCTCATATGCCCTAAGCATATCATAGAATATTTTATTAGCTGTTTTTGATTGGAACAAATAGTTAACATCATCCAATGCAATTACAAGAGATTGGTTGTTTTTTTGAAGATTCTGCATGATTTGATCATATATTCTTGAGAATGGAACTCCTGTTTCAGGTGGAATATGTCCAAATATCTTTTTATATATCTGTGAGAATATTCCGAAACGTGTTGTATGGAGCTGACAGTTAATATAAACACAAACAACTTTCTCAGTATTTTTCTCAACGAGTTCAAAGACTTTTCTTATAGCTGTTGTTTTACCTGTTGCCGGTGATCCTATGACTTTTGCATTGGATGGTTGGCCACCTCTCATTGCAGGTCTTATTGCTATTGCCATTGCTTCCATTTGTGTATCTCTGAAATTATAGTTTTGAGGTACGTAATCCGGATCAAAAGCATTTATATTTTGAAAAAGACTTTCATCATGCATTAAAATATCTTCAATTCCCATGTTATCTTATTATATTTTATGTATTATTTATTATTATTCTATTAAATTTATTACATCAACAGACTCGTTTTCGATTATCCAATTGGTGAATCTTTCAGCATACATCAATTTTTTGCGTTTGAATTCATCAGCATCTCCAACTTTAACATCCATATTTGGTCTTGAATATTTGGTTACCTTATCTCCAAAGTCCATTCCCGCAAGAGTAATTTCAGATGCTCCAAGTGCAACTGCCAAGAATAACGCCCTGTCCCCATCGGTGAATCCTCCAAAGTTGTAGAGATTTCCCATAGGTTGTGCCTGAGTGGTTCCAATCACATTATTGAAAAATGAACTTAAAGAAGCCACCTTATCTATATTGTCACCATGTGCATGGATTGCAATGTTTGCTCCCCTAAGGTTTGCAAGCAAAATGTCATCAATATTTCCATCAAGATCTGTACATACAACATCAGGAGATATCTTTTCTTCAATCAAAGCAGTTGTTGCACCGTCTGCTGCAACCAATACATAATCTTTAAGGTCATAGTTTTCCTTAAGCATCAAAACATGATTTTTTAAAGACGGTCCTGCACCGAATACTATGAACTTGTCTGAAAAGCCAACTATTTCTGCCAGGTCATTTAATGTAAGGCATCCTTCTGTTGACAGGATTTCATCAAGAAGTTTTGCTGATTCTTCATCTCCGCTTCTTGAAAATCCAAAATCATCGAGTATTTCTTTATAATATTTTTCCCAGAGTCCAAATTCCATATTTAAAACCTCATTACAATAATTTAACTTCTGATTAATTAAATAATTTATTCTTTATTTACAACATTAACATGAGCTCCGGTAATGCGAGCGTACAAGTTGTTGATTTGTCTTAAAGTAAATCCAACCATGAATGCTGATATGATTGTTCCTATGTATACTGCACCGAATATGTTTGAATACCACAATCCGCACATTATAAGGGATACGATAACCATTGATGCATCAAAGCCTATCTTAATGGTTGAAAATCTCCGGCCTGTAACAATAGCTATTGATTCAACGCATCCTTCACCAGGAAGGGGTGCAATATTTGCAGGCATGTAAATGAATATTCCAAATGCAGTCAAAAAGATGCTTATGAGTAAAAACAATACGCACATAATCACGGATGAGTCAAATGGTATGAATGCAACAAAATAAAGTGCAACATCAGTGAAATATCCGAACAACACACAATTAATCAACTGCAACAATCTTTTTCTGTGAAACTTTGATCTTAGAATCAAAAACTGAATGACAATCAAAGCCGCATTGAATATGAATGTTGTAATTCCAATGTCAATATTCGTAATCAACGCCAATGAATAGGATATGGAACTGATAGGAGTTGTTCCAAGAAGGGATACAATCGAGAATGCCACACCAAATGACATTATTAACAATCCAATAACAAATGACAATATTCTTTTTACCCACATAACTCTCACTACATTTTCTTCATATCTGCTTCTTTACCACTTATTTTAGCATAAATCATATTTATTATCTTTACAGTTGTTCCAATTGACAATGCTGCAATTACTGTTCCGATTCCCGCACTTCCGTCAAGTGTTCCTGTAAATGTAAATGATATAATTAGTGAAATAATTATCATAGATATATCAAATACTACTTTGGTTTTTGCAAATGATTGGTTAGCCACAATAGCAAGTGTCTGTGTCAGACCATCAACTGATACAGGCACAACATTCATAGGAACATATAGGAAGAGTCCAAATGCTAAAATGACAATCCCCAAGACCAAAAAGAGAATCTGAAGGATAATGCTGTTAGCAGGAGGCAGGAACAATCCCAATATAATCAATGAAAGGGAAGTAAATGCGCTGAACAGTATTGCAACGAAAACTTGCAAGAAATGTTTCGATTTAAATGCACTTCTTAAAAGCAATAATTCTATCAATACTAAAAATGCCTGGAATGCTGCATTAGTATATCCGATATCAAAACCGGTTATTAGGCTAATCGCATAAGGCACAGTCACAACAGGTGTTGAACCTAAATTGGATTTGATTGAAAAAGCAATTCCAATGTTCATAATAAACAGTCCAACAACATATTGAATTATTCTTTTGTAAACTATTTCATCTTTATTAAAAAAATTCATACTATATTATGTATGTACTACACAATATTTAAAAACTATAAGATTTAAAAATTTAATTAGCTTTGTAAAGCTATTAAAATTATTTTTATAATGGAGGAAAATTTAATGAACGAAACTTTATTAATGCTTCCAGGTCCAACAACAGTACACCCTAGAGTGCTCGCTGCAATGTCTAGAGCTGTTGTTAACCATAGAGGAGCTAAATATGGAGAAATCTTAGCAGAAACCCATAAATTAATGGCTGATGTTTTCCAAACCTCTAATGATGCATACTTATTAACTGGATCTGGAACTGCAGCTATGGAAGCAGGTATTAGTAATACCGTTGCTCCTGGAGAAAAAATGTTAAACGTTGTCGGAGGAAAATTCGGTGAACGTTTCATGAAAATAGCACAAACCCACGGAATTGATGCACAAGAATTAGCAGTAGAATGGGGAACCGCTGTAACTCCTGAAGCAATTAAGGAAGCTTTAGATGCTGACGAAGATATCAAAGCAGTATCTGTAATACACAATGAAACTTCTACCGGTGTAGCTGCACCTATTGAGGAAATTGGTAAAGTAATGAAAAATTACGATGCTTTATACATCGTAGATACCGTATCTTCCCTTGGAGGAGACTACGTAGATGTAGACAAATTCGGAATCGATGTCTGTGTAACCGGTTCCCAAAAATGTATTGCTGCACCACCTGGAATGGCTGCTATCACCTACAGTGATGACGCATGGGCTGCTGCAGACAAAATTGACTCACCTACATTCTACTTAGACATGAAAGCAGTAAGAAAAAGCGGTGCAAAAGTACCACCTCAAACTCCATACACTCCTGCTGTATCATTAACTTACGCAATGAACGAAGCTTTAAAAGTTGTTATGGAAGAAGGGCTTGAAAACAGAGTTGCACGTCACCACAAAGCTGCTGAAGCAAGCGTAGCTGCTGTTAAAGCATTAGGATTAGACTTATTCGCTGATGAAAAAGTATCATCTGCAACCGTAACCGCAGTAAAAATGCCTGAAGGAATTACTGACGACCAATTCAGAGGAACTGTCCGTGACAAATACGGAGTTGAATTAGCTGGTGGACAAGACCACTTAAAAGGAAACATCTTCAGAATTGGACATATGGGAAACATTTCCTACAAAGAATTAACTCAAACATTTGCTGCAATCGGTATGACCTTAAAAGGTTTAGGTGTAATTGACGAAGCAGGTGCCGGAGTAGCATCCATCGCAGAATCATACTTATGATTCTGTTCTTTTCTATTTTTTTTGAATTTTATTTTTTGTAATGTATTTTTTACATTTGTTATAAGTTAAAAGTTACACTTGAAATGCACCTCTCGAATTTTCTTTTATAAAGTATATAAAACATTTTACACTTGAAATGCACCTCTTTAAATAGTCTTTAAATATAAGTTATAAGTGAAAAGTTACACTTGAAATGCACCTCTCGAACGCACATACTAAAAATATTTTAAACAATAAAAACAAAACTTTTAACAATAGATTAGGATGTGAATAATATGTCTGAAAATATTAGAACAACCGTAGAAGAATTACGTAAACTTATCAATGTGGAAAATGTTATTGGAAAACCTATTGAAACCGACGACAAGATCTTAATTCCAGTAATGAGAATGGGTGTCGGATTTGGTGTTGGAGAAAATATCATCGGTGCTGAACAGGGTGATGCAGCAGCAGGTGGTGCCGGAGTAGAACCTATTTCAATGGTAGTTATCCCTAAAAGAGGAAATGATGCTGAAGGCGTTCGTGTTCTCAACTTAAGCAAAGGAAACCAAACAAACAAAGCATTATCCGACTTAAGTTTACTTGTAACTGATTTAGTCAAAAATTATGTTAAAAAAGACAGCGACGAAATTGACGAATCCGAATACATTGAACCAGAATTCACCACAACCGATGAAGAATAAACATGTCAAACATCCTATTGATGATTATTTTAATAATCATCCTTTTCATTATTGTCTTGCTCTACTTCGGTGTTGGAATAACACTCAAATATGGTAAGACAGGCAGTAAACTTGAAGGATGTTTGCAAATCTATATTTTAAGGAAAATTAAGATTTATTCATCACATTTTTCATCAAAAGAGAAAAAGGAAAAAGACGAAAACAAAAATGATGAAGATGATGAAGAAAAAGACAGACAACCACTATTCAAACTGCTCAAGCCTTGTTTTAGACATTTCAAGGAATTTTTAAAATCATTCATGAAATGCATCAGAGTTCAAAACCTTGAAAATCATCTCGTTTTTGGTATGGACTCATACACTGATACTGCAAAATATATCGGATACATATGGTCATTAATGATAATTGTAAATTCATCTCATAAAAATGCAAGATTAAGTGCGAAACCATCATTTAATGGTAGCATTTTTGATGTAAAAGGTAGCAATGAATTTGAGATAAATCTTCTAAAATTAATTCCTCCAGTTTTGAAATTGATTTTACAAAAAGAAGTCAGAACATTAATCAAAGGTGTTATAGATGAAAGAAGAAATTAAGGATTTAATTTTGGAAATGACCGACATAAAAGAGATAAGTGAATATGAATTTCACGACCTCTGCGGATTTACTTTTGTATTCAAAAGAGAATTTTTGCAATTTAGAGATGATATCAGCTCAGCTTCAATTGCACCTGTTGGAATAATCTATGATGAAAATGAGGAATATTATTTCGCACCATTTGCTGAAGATGTGAATGTTAAAGAAATTATTGAAAATTATTTAATTGATTTAAACCTATAAAATTGATTAAAAACCAACCATAATCCTTTAAATAACATTAAACTAAATATTATTCTGATTATTTTTAATTTAACCTGAAAAAATCAGGAAAATTAAAATAATGATGTAATATATTTTTAACTAATAAATAAATATTTATTAGTATTTATAAATAACTAATAAAAATATAATTCTAAATGCCACAGGTGAAAATATGAATGATTTTTTAACAACCCACATTCAAAATTAAGTTTTAATAAAACCCACCAAATTAAACAAAGATTTGAACTACAATAATGAACCATTTCGCCACAGATCCAATTATTATGAATTAATTAAATATGTTGATGACTTCTTGGAAGGAAAAAACAACAACAGATATTTCCTCTTACCTGGAATAAGATGTGTTGGAAAGTCAACAATATTACTTCAAGTATACGAATATCTCATAAAGGAAAAACATGTAAATCCAACAAATATACTGTACATAAATGGAGATAATCTGAAACGAATGGTAAATAGCTCCATTATTGATGGAATAAATACATATCTGATATTTTTCACAATTCAACAATAGATACAGTAGAAGAACATATATTTCTGTTGATTGATGAAGTACAATACGACAACGATTGGTCAATGATTGGAAAAATTATCTTTGACAGTAACAAAGACATATTTATGATGGTGTTTAGCGGTTCATCAGCATTAGAACTATCCTACAATGCAGACTCAGCAAGGAGACTGTTGAAAATTCCAGTTTGCCCATTAACTTATGCAGAACATTTAAAATTAAAATATACTTATTTTAAAAATGATATTTCACAATCAATCCTAAATTTAATATTTGAGGGAAAACTTCCAGAAGAACATTTGGAAAGTAAAATTCTAAAGATTTATTCAAGTTTTAACAATTACAAAGCAAATGAATTGGAAAACTTCATAAAATACGGAGGATTTCCAACATCATTCAACCAGGATGCTCATGAAATCATCAAAACAAATGTAGATATGATTTAAAAAGTAGTAACAACAGACATAGGCAATATTAAAGGTATAAACGGACAAACAAGTTATCTTGCATCCCAGTTATTATATTTTTTCGCTCTTCAAAACCCAGGTGAGATTTCCAAAGGATCAATGGCAAACCACCTTGATTCAAATAAGATGACAATAAACAAACTCTTGGAATTACTTGAGAAAACACAACTGATTTTTCATGTTGAACCTTTTACTTCATCTGCAAAAGAACAACAAAACCGTTTAAATATTATTTTGCAACATCAAGCCTAAAACACATCCTGTCAATGAACCTTGGAAATGCCAATCTTGAAGCAAAAGAGGCATATATGAGCAAATTATTTGAAAATTTCGTTGCATCAAGCTTTTTCAATCTAAAAAATAGAAGCAATGTAATGTACAACACATATTATGATTCAAATAAGAAAAATGTAGATTTTTTAGTTCAAAGAGGATTGGATACACCAGTACCGATTGAAGTAAGCTGTGGAAAAAAAGATAAAAGTCAAATTAAAACCGCAATGAACAAATACAAATCTGATTATGGAATAATCATCTCAAATACAACAAGAAATATTGTGGAAGATGACAATATCATTTATCTGCCCCCACAAATATTTTCATTCATGTAATTAATGTTTAGGAAGTGGAATATCTTCACTTTCCACAACAACCTCAACCACAAGAGGCCCTGTCAATTCTTTTTCTAAAATTAACTCCAAATCTTCAAGATTATCTGCTCTTATCGCATCAATTCCATAGCTTGAAGCCAATTTGGTAAAGTCAGGATTGTTAAGCTTGACCTGATACGGCTCCATACCATACATTGTCTCTTCCCATTGCCTGATGATGCCAAACTCAGAGTTGTTTAATATGAAAATGACAATATCAAGATCATTTTCTTTTATTGTGGCCAATTCCTGGAGATTCATCTGGAAATCCCCATCCCCATTGATTACCACTATCCGTTCAGATGTTGCAAATGCTGCACCAATAGCTGCTGGAAGACCATACCCCATCGGAGCCATTGCACCTGAGAACAATAGCTGACCAGGTTTTTTGGATTTCTTGAGAAGTGTTGTCCAGGTAGTGTGTGATCCTGCATCTGATGCAATGATGTTTTCTGGAAATTTCTCAAGTATTCTTTTAATTGCAGCCTGAGGTTTCAAGTCTGCATCCAAACCTTCGATTTCTATACTATTGTCTATTTTTAATATTTCATTTAGCCAATCTACTTTTCTAAAGCTTATTTCAAGAAGGAAGTCTTCGACTTTTCCATGAATCGGATAATCCCCAATCAGAACGTCCTTGTTGAGGTTAACATGAATCAGATTTTCAGGAATTACAGGTAGAGTTCTCTCGGATGCCTTTATTCCAAGAGCTATTACACAGTCTGCATTTTCAATTGCATATTTTGCTCTTGGTGTTGCACGGATTCCCACAAGACCCAAATTAATATCCTCATCTTCTGAGATAATTCCTTTTCCATGGAATGTTGTTGTTATTGGGATTTGATACATTTCTGCAAGCATCTGAATGTTTTCCTTCTGTGAGATTGCACCTGCTCCAAGAATCATCAAAGGCCTCTGTGATGAATCTATCAGTTCCTGAGCCTTGGAGATGTTTGACATGTCATCTTCACAAAGATAGCATAATTCAAAGTCATCAAAGTCCTCCTGCAAAAGCACATCCTTTGAAAGGTTAATGTGTATTGGTCCTTTTGGCATGGTCTTAAGCTCATAGATAGCAGCCCTTAAGACATACATTGCCTCTGTTCCGTTTAGTGGATTGTATGATGCTTTTGTTATGTTTTTGAAGATTTCAACCTGAGGAGTACTTTGAAACTGGTCGGTTCCCCTGTACTTCAAGTCATTGTCTCCTGTCAATACCAATAGAGGAATGTTGTCCTTGAATGCAGTAGCTACTGCCATTGTGAAATTCAATGCACCGGGTGATGCTGTTCCAATGCAGACTCCAACCTTTCCGCTTGACCTGTAGTATCCGTCTGCTGCATGTGCTGCTGCCTGTTCATGTCTTGTCAATACGTGATTGATGGATGATTCTGACAATGCTTTATAGACCGGCATTATCTGGTCTCCAGGGATTCCGAAGACGTTTTCTATTCCTTCCTCTTCAAGGATTTTAACTATTTTGTCTGCTACATTCACTCTTCCACCTCCTGATAAGATCCATTGTATTCACCAGACCCATCAACAGGAAATACCACTGCCTGAGCGATTCTGTCCCCTGATTTTATCTTGTATTCAAATTCTCCGTGATTGTATATCATGAACATGAGTGTTCCGTAAAATCCAGGGTCCCCTACTGCTGTCTGAACTGAAATGAAAGATCTTAAAAGTGTTGATCTTGGAAGGTAAAGCATTGTGTAGCCTTTTGGGATTTTAACTTTCCTTTTGATGCTTGCAAGATATGCAGTATGTGGTTTTAAGGTAAATACATCCCCTTCCATCTCCCTGATTTCAGGCAGTTTCTTTTCATTATCTATTAGTGAACCTTCACTTTCCTGTGTAAATATTCTATCGAGTTCCAAATCGATTCCGGAAGGCTGCACCAAGTCGGCAAAGTCCGGAAATAGCTTTACAAGTTCTTTTTCACCAAGCATTATATCAAATCCATTTAATAATTTATTTATACACAATGCTTAATATAGTTTAAATGGTGATAAAATGCCTGTAATTACAATTGCTGGAAATAGCACAATAACATTAGAAAACAAAAGAGAAATGGTCAAAAAAGTATCAGAAGTAGTTGCTGAAGCATACGGCTTACCAGTAGATGCAATCACAGTTTTAGTTCAAGGCTATAACTTTGATGACATTGGTGTTGCTGGCAAATTGTTAAGCGACAAACAAAAATAAGTATTTATAATCAAGGGGAGCATAACAGAAACTCCCCTAAAAAGTTCAAACCAAAAAAGAACTTTGTATTTAATTGCTTAAATACAATAAAATATTAGTTTTGCATTGTATTTATAAATTTGTCTTTGAATAGTTATCCCCCATTTTTTCAATTAGTTTCAAATCCAATAGCTCATCCAGGTTTTTCTGTATTTTTTTATCGAAGTTTCTTGAATTGTAACGAATCAATGATTTTTTGATTTGTTCACATGACGTATTTTCATCAATGGTATCCAGAACCGCCTGCTGGAAAGGAGTCAAATTGAAAATGACCTGATCCAAGATTGATTCTTCCTCATTGATATTGTCAAATGACCATGTGGTGTCCTTTGTCTTAACCTGGAACCTTTCTTCAAGTTCAGGAATCCTGTCCTTTAGCAAATCCAAATGAGGATAGTTTGCAAGGCCATACTTGTGCTTTGATATTTTTGCCAAGAATCCTTCATAGACACATTTCAGATTTATCTTGTTTTTAAATTGGAAATTGCCCAATACATAGACCCTGTCATCAATAACACTGGTGACTCTGTATGTCAAGGTTTCATCATCGAATTCTATTTCCCTAAATACATTAACATTCCAATTGTTGTCTAAAAGGAGATTTCTAACGAACTGTGCATCCTCCAAATCATCATAATATCCGAATATATACTCATCGCCTGCAATCTGCTTTTTGATTACAAATGTATCTAATACTCTTGTGATGTTTAGTCCGTATGCAGAGTTATTCGGATTCCTCCTGAATTTTTTAATGAGATTTGCGATTGCCAATTCATCAGGTTCTGTTTTGTATTTTGCAAGCAGATGCAATTTATCTTCAATGACTGCCAAAACCATATATTCCCCATCATTTTTAACTACTGAAGGAACTCTGTTTAAATCCCACTGATACTGAATGAGCAAATCGCGAATAAAAATAGTATCATCATATGCAGTTATCTTCGCATAGATTTTAGAGTTTTTAACAATATTGAAAGAGTTTTTGTTTTCTCTTAAATATTTCCTATCCATAATAATACATTTTACTTTAAAATTAATAAAAATTGTGGAAGATGAAACTTTTACCAATTATTATGAACATATTTAATAAAAATATTATTTAGTATATATTTTATATTAATTTTAAAAATTATATATTATTTAGATAAAAAATATAATAATTATTAAAAAATTTAACATTTTTTAAAATACTCTAGTATATATGTTTAAAATATGAAAAATTTATATACTAAATAGCATAGAATAAAATTAGTAAAAAATATTTATTAAAATGTTAAAATTAATTCACATTTATTGAATATGAACATTATTAGAAGATTATGTATTCTGGTGAATTAACCAAAACATATTCATAACCTCAAAATATGCGGACTGGTTTATTAGATCATCTAACTCTCCACATGTTTGTATTCTTTAAAAGTGATGTTTGAAATATTTTGTTAAAATCAATTACATTAAAAAAAATATTTAATTTCTCCATTTGAATTAAAAAAACTCAACATAAACTAAATGATTGACGACAATATATGATAACATCACTTAAAAAATTAAAAAAAATAGAAATTTACTGACAGCCACCACCATCAGAATAATAGTTGAATTTAAGATTCTCTGCAATCCATGGAGAATCTGCATTTAGAGAAATTGGAGCAACTTAAGAAATCGATGAAATTTCCTTCAGTTCAAAACCACAAGTTCATATGAATAACATCTTTGTCAATTAGATATAAAATAACAACATTTAATCATTTACAAAATAACTGTAAAGTTCATCTTTAACTTCATTATCAATTTCAAACTTAAAGTTAACAATTGGATGCTGTTTACCCTCAATCTCACGGTAAAGTTGATTATGATCGAATGGAGTTAATTTACCAATATAATAAAATTCAATTCCTTCATCATTACTTTTTTGGATAAATAGCTCAATGTCCAAATCTGTGTAGTTTACAATTGGTTCCAACTCAGAACTTGACACTTTCCTGTTATTTCTACTCATCCAGCTGAAAATCTGTTTTGAGATGAATTGATCTTCGTAATTAATAGTTTCTGAAATATCTTCTTTTTTATTGTAAGTTACGAATATTGGACAAGTATTGTATTTAACTTTATATCCACCAACATTTTGAGCATTCATAAATCTTTCCCAATTTAAAAGCCTTAAAGCATCTTCCCTTGAGTACTTTTCATACAGCTTAAATGGTTTTTCATCATAGTAAACATCCTCGTATTTAAAGAATGCATATCTTATTGCATCTTCAAAATGAGACAAATAAACTGAATTGCATAAACAGGACTTAAAATAGCTTGAAATCTCGAATTCATAATCCATATTGTTCTTCAAATCATCATAAATTTCTTTATCAAACTTGAAAAAGATATTTTCATAATCTATTATTTCATCTTTTGAAACAAAACTAGTTACTGTATTTGCTTGATAATCATCACTTGTTTCTTTTCTGTAGAAGTTCATGCTAAGATAATTAATAGCATTCTTAATTGATTTGAATTGATTTTTAAGACCATATCTCTCTTCAAGACATTTTTCAACTTGAGCAACAGTGAAATAATTATTATATTTAAGGCAAGTTAAAATAACCAGTTCATGAGGCCTTATTCCCTTTACCAATTTTTTTGATATGAATTTTAGAGATGCAACTTCCTCATCACTTAAATTACTTTTATAATCCTTGTCAACATAATCCAGGAAATTATGATATGAATCAAATCTGGAGTGATTTAAGATGATTTCAGGATTGAATTCTCCATTGATTGCGAAGTCATATAATAAAGGAATACGTCCCAATTTGTATTTTAAATTGTTGTATTTTTCTTTAAATACTCCTATTTTTGAAAATGAAGAATTATTAATTGACTCATATATACGTTTTCTGGAAATTTCATCAAAATTAATTGAAGAAGCTCCAGGAATAATTTTATTTCCTTCCATCAGGTATTTACGGATTTTATCTTTATCATAAGACCTATCGCCTGAAAGAGCAATTGGAATCATGAAATTATTCTTATAATTACCAATAAAATCAATTATAACAACATATTCTTTATTTTGATATTTCCTAAGACCCCTTCCAAGTTGTTGGATAAAAATAATTGGAGATTCAGTTGGTCTGACAAGCAATACCTGATTAATCTCAGGAATATCAACACCCTCATTGAAAATATCTACAGTGAAAATAAATTCCAATTTATCAGGATTTTCATCATTAGTTAATCTGTCAATAGCTTCAAGTCTTTTTTCTTGTGAATCATCACCAGTTAAAACAACAGACTTATAACCTCTTTTATTGAATTCATCTGATAGCAGTTCAGCTTCCCTTTTTCTAGAACAGAATACAAGTGCTTTTCGCCTATCACCAGAATATCCATAGAATTCTGATTTTTCAATTAGATATTCAACACGTTTTTCAGATGCAAGAAGATTGAAATCTTCAAAGTCATCATCAATTTCACCATTCTCAAATTCAATATCTGTAATTCCAAAATAATGAAATGGGCAAAGCAAATCTTCTTCCAAAGCTTCCTGAAGTCTGATTTCATGAGCAATATTATTGTCAAACAGATCATAAATGTTAAATCCATCAGTACGTTCTGGTGATGCAGTCATTCCAAGCCAAAATTTAGGCTTGAAATATTGGAAAATCTTTTGATAACTTAAAGCACCCGCTTTGTGAACCTCATCGATAATAATGTAGTCAAAATGATCTTTATCATATTTTGTAAACACATCATCTTTTGACATTGTCTGAATTGTTGAGAAAAGATAATTCTTGTCATATTCTTTGTAATTACCAGAAAGCAGTCCAAAGTTTTCATGATCTTTAAAAACGTTTTTATAAGCTTTAATTGATTGTTTTGCGATTTGTTCCCTGTGAACTAAAAATAAGAATTTTTTAGGCTTGAAATCATTAACTGCAAATGCAGATGCATAAGTTTTACCAGTACCTGTCGCAGATACTAATATTGCTTTATCTTCACCTTTTTTAATAAGTTCTCTTATGTTTTCAATGAACTGCTCCTGCATAATATTTGGAGTTAAAGTTATATTTTTCTGTTTTAGTTCATCACTGACTTGCCTTAACTCAACAAAACGTTTATTGTCATTGTAGATTTTTTCATAAGCTGGAAGAACATCACATAATTCTTCAGCTTCTTCCCATAATGTTGAAAATTCTTTTTTGAGTTCAACTACCATTTCACCTTCTTCAAGAGCAGCAAACTCCACATTCCACTCTTTATTTCTAGTTAATGCATCCATGGTCAAGTTGGAACTTCCAACAATACCCTTGTAAAGACCGTTTTTCTTAAAAATATATCCTTTTGTGTGAAAACCATTATCCTTACATAAATAGAGTTTAACTTCAATATTTTTAAATTTTTGAAGCTTTTTTAATGCTTTTGGCTGGGTAAAAGATAAATAATCAGTTGTTAATATTTTACCTTTAATATTTTTTGATTCCAATAGTTTGAATTCTTCTAAAAAATAAGTTAATCCTCCTTCAGTGATGAATGCTGAAGAAATAAAAAATTCATCACAGTTGTGGAGTTCATCTACGATAGAATTACTTACCTTGGTTTCACTATTATTGCATAGTAATTTGGGTCTGAAATCCAAACTAGAGTCTAATTTTTCATCTATAAATGCAGTTTTTGCCCCGTTTAAGATTTCATCCATATTCATTTGAATCTACTCTTTTTGAAGATGTTTAATTAATTGGTCAAGTTTTTCAATTTGAAGTTTAAAGTCTTCTTCTCTTGGAGTTCCTTCAACTTTTTTGAGTTTATGTTCGAGTTCAACTTTTTTATTCTTTGCAAGTTCAAGTCTTTTATCAATCATGTTAATCCTCCATTGTTTCTTTTAAATAATCAATGATTTGAATATCTGCTGCAATCCAATCAACAGAGTCCAATTCTTGTTTAGTGAGCCACATTGCATCATTATGTTCCAGAAGTTTTGGAGTTCCTTCTTTAATTACTGCTTCAAAACAACTCATTTTAAGATAAAAAGTAGGATATTGATATTCCAAGTCTAAAGCAAATTTTGTAGGTTCTATTATACAATCAAGTTCCTCTTTGATTTCCCTTATGAGAGCTTCTTCTTTTGTTTCATTATCTTCTATTTTTCCACCTGGAAACTCCCACATGTTAATAAATTCACCATAGCCTCTTTTAGTAGCTAAAATTTTATTATCTTTTTTAATAATAGCTGCAACGACATTTAATGTTTTCATAATTGTTTCCTCTGGTTTTTATATTTGGCAGCTTACATTATAAATTTTATTTTAAAAAAAAATTAGATATAGAATGACAACTTGAAGTGCATTCCATTATCGTTAAACAACTCATATTTTCCATCCAATTGATTAGTTAAGGACTGTACAATCATCCAGCCAAGCCCTTTACTTTTGTTTGGATCAAAGTCCTTAGGCATTCCTTTACCATTATCAGAATAATGAATTATAAGTTTTTTTCCAAATCTGTCAACAGAAACCTTGATTACCTTCTCATCCACATCAAAACCATCAAATGCATATTTAATTGAGTTGATTGTCAATTCTGAAAGTATCAGCGACAAAGGAATGAGTATTTCACTAGACAATATCAAGTCATAATCGTTGGAATCATGAATATAACCATAACAGATTTTCCCATTGATGAAATATTGAATGCAAATAAAAAAAATCTTGAAAAAACATTCTTTAGATTAAGAATTAAAGATACTGTGTATCTTATTCATATGAATCGACTTGGGATAGAACAAAC
>JALFJX010000033.1 GCA_022775905.1 Methanobrevibacter sp. | reverse complement strand
AATGGTAAGGCTGTTTTAGCTTCTGATATTCTTACAACTGATGATTATGGCCTCCAAAATCAAATTGATGCATATCAAAAACTTGTAGAGAAATTTGGTGATACCTCTGAAGAAGTAAATGCTTTAAATGAAGAATTTGGTGGTTTAAAAGATATTATAGATACTTTTGGACGAGATAGTCAAGTTGTTACTTGAGCAGAAGGTATGGGTATTGGTGTTAATCAGCTTTCAGAATCTATAGAAAAGTTTAAAAAAGCTGGCTTTGAAACTGAAGATGTTCTTAAAATTATTGCAAAAATGGCCGCGGGAGAATCAAGAGAATCTATTGAAGAATTTGCAAAAACTCTGAATGGTTATGACGCGGCAAAATTTAATTCTGCTTGAACAAATGTTATAGACGGCATTACAGGTGGTTTTCAAACAATTGGTCAAGAAGTTCAATCTTATAAAAATCAAATTGAAGGTATTTACGAAGCTCAACAAAAATACTTAAGCGGTGAACTTAAGGGTTCAGAGTGAACTGACTATATCGCAGAACATCAAGATATATTTAATCAAGAAGGTTTTTATGAAGCATTTATTAGCGGTGGTAATATAACAGATTTGATTAAAAATTCAAATAGTTACTTTGAAAAAACAAGATTAAATCTTATTAAACGTATTGAACAAGCAATTGAAGCTGCAAATAATGAAGCTGAAAAAGAGGTATTGCGCCAACAAAAAGCCGCGCTTGAAAAAGCAAACTCATTATATTCTCCAAGTCTTGAAATGCAATTAGAACGCGAACAAGCCGCAGTAAACAAATATAAAGAGTATTTGCAAGAACAAACCGATGATCTTAAAAATGCTTTAAATGATCGTAAAAATGCTTATCAAAAATATTTTGATGCAATTAATCAAGAATATGAGGATCAAGATTACGAGGAACAACAACAGTTGTTAATAGAAAATCTTGGAAAAATTGGCGCTGGGACAGATGCCACATCTATGGCAAAAATTGCATCTCTTGAGTCAACTCTTAAAGAGAATGAAAAAGAACGTCGTGAAACTCTTCGTCAGCGTGCACAAGATGCATTATTAAATAGTCTTGACGATCAAGTATCAAATATTGAAAAAAGATTACAAGAACAACTTAATAACGAAAAAGATTTACTTAATACAATTAAAAGTGAATCTTTTGGTAAAAATATTTTTAATAATATGTTAATGGCGATTACAGAGAGTGGAAAACTAACTGGTTCTAAATATAATTCAATTAATGATTTAACTACAACTGTGGTATCAGGAGGAGCAGATTTATCTAAACTTGATGATTATATTAAAATGGAAAATGGCATTATCTCGATTGGCAGCTTTGTTTTAAATGAAAAAGATAACCCGGAAGCATATAATACCTTGGTAACTCTCTTTTCTGCGGCAAGACAACAGAATGGTCAATCAGCCATTTAGACGAGGTGGTAAAAAATGAGTACATTAAAATCAACTACAACCGCAGAGTTTTTGCGAACAGGTGAACGTAAAAATTGGATTGATGCGCAAATTCGCGGCGATAAATTTACCACCTTCGTCTGAAGGGGTAAAAATTCTTGAGAAGACTATAACTGCTTTATTACTTCTGATAAAAGGGGTTTAACTTGGTCGAATTATGGTTCAATTAAGAACGAATATTCTTCAACAATGTTTGGAGTTAACAAGACTCTTCTTGGTACTACTGTTGAAAATAAAAGTATTACAATGAATCTTTGTTTATATGACGTTACGATGGCTCAATATGAAGAATTTTTAGTTTGGTTAAATCCTCAAATACTTGGAAGACTTTATATTGGTATAAAACCCGCTACAGACTATAAGAATAGTTGGTTTTATAAGGCTAAGATAGGTTCTATCGGAGATAGTACAGTTAATTATCTTGGACAAGATAGATATATCATTGAATTAAAGGTTGTTTTTGAAACACAAGATAATTATGTTTATCATGAAGAGCCAGTTGTTAGTAATATTGATGGCGAATGAGAACTTAAACCGTGTAACTTCAGATCTTTTTTTAATATAATTGTTAGAGATGCTCAACCAGATACTTATATAATTAAAACCTCTTTAAAAGAGGTAAAAACGATAAATACAACAACAACAACGACAGAAAAGACTATTACAACTACTACGAAAGTACCAGTTGAAGGATCTCCTACGGAAGAACCTGTTATTACAGAGTCCGAACCTACTCTTATTGGTGATCCTGTTACAACTACAGATACAATTACGACAAAAAAAGATGAAGAAATAGTAAATATTCGTTTAACCCAAGGAACAGCCTTTGAATATTCTTCTGCAGAAGGTCTTTTATATAAGACAGACACAGGGGAGCCTCTTTCATTATTAACTTCTAATGCTGGACAGCGTGTATTAGAGAGTATGCTTGTAGTTAAAAAATTTATTCCATCTATTTTAGAAGACGGCGCGGGAGTAAAAAATATAAAAAAGAAAAACGAAAGATTAAGCGACAGTCAACCAAATTCTAAGACAGAAAATGGTATTACAACTAGTATAATTACAAGAACAACAGAGATAGATGATATAGAAACTATTATAGAATACAGTTTTTTGATTACTATTAAAAATACTAAGAATGGAGCAGAACTACCCTTAGTTGATAGTAACAATAATAGTAAAATAACAGTTTATCGTCAAGATAAATGTCTTATTCCTATGGCACAAGGAGGTACCGATTAATGAATAATCCTTATGATATTATTATATCAAGCAATGAAAATGCGACCTCTTTTGTAGAGTTAAACGATCAATATAATGCATTATATAATCTTTTAATTAATAATCAACGTGAAATTTCATATCTTGATTTATACAAAATTACTGAATATGTTAACACTCCTGAAGATATGGTTCAGATTGGTTCAAAATTTGCACAACTTAATCCAAATACAGCTATTGGTATTGGTGTTCCAAGTGTTAAATTTAATGGCGAGGAGTTTTATCAAGGAGATCTTTTATTAAAACTGAGTAATGGCCAAATGCAAAAACTGGATGCTCCAAGTCACGGTATTTATTTTCCGAGATGGAAAGAAGAAGGTACGAGTAAAAAACTTATTTGAGTGTATTCTAAAGATGAGCCAACAAGACCTAGTGATGGGACTGATCCACAGCCAGTTGAAATGACGGACGGAAATAAGGCAGAGTTGTTGTTGTATAGAACTATTCCTGATGCAAATATTTCTAATGGTTATGGGCAAAAAATAAAACAAGAAAATCTTGAAGGTAATTTTTGAAGCACTTCATTTGAAGAAAAAGTTTGAATAGAAAAAATTAAGGAAATTAGTGATAATGGAGAAGAAATTACTAAAGAAATAAAACATTCTCTTGTTCCTATTATAAAATGTTTTAATGGAAGTAATGAGGAAATTTTAGCAGATATAATAGTAAGTTTGGGAGAAGTAACTCAATCAGCAGAAAGTAAAAAATATACTGTTTCAAATATTCCTTCTTGTGTAAATTATCTTATGATTCGTTAGAGGTGAAGTATAAGTAATGAAGTAACTACTGAAACATCTGACGCAATTAAAATTTTAAAAGCAAAAATAAATGCTTTTAATAAACAGTGGCAAGAATATAATCAAAATTGAACCAATATAAGTAAAATTACTGTATCAACTGGAGAATCATATAATCAATATGGTGTAACATTAACCTTTTCAGGAGAAACTATAACATATAATAATGAGACAATTGTTGAACGAAAAAGCGACAATAAACTTTATTATTATCTTTATAATCTTCCGAATCATTTTGGCATTCGCATTAATGAACAAAATGCAGTTTGTTATAGCAAAGAGGGTGAAAAGCAAGATAAGCGTTTTTCTGTTGGTGATTTAATTTATCATGATGGAAGTAATTTTATCATCACTAAAGATCCAACAACTTCTGGTTATTATTTTACTATTGATCCTGTTAGTAAACGTTGGATTGCAACTTATAAAACAGCATTTTTTAAAGAGGTCGGTAGTACTTTTGATTTTAATTTTATGCAACGTCTTGATTCACCTTATACTTATTTCCGACTTATTTCAAACGGTTATCGCGATCATGTAATTCGAAATGTCAATGAGAATATATCCAACTACTGCGGTGAAAATTACGGTATGGAAGCACCATTTCATTTATATACAATGAAAAAACTTGATAATAAAAATGAAAATAATGAAATGATAAGCAGCACCTATGAAGAAATTTATGATGATCAAACTTGGTATTTCCGTTCTGAGGTTATAAATGGTATATTAAAAAATAATCTTGTCATTTTGCATGAAAAACCTATTTCTGCGAAATCATTTTATCAATTAGTTCGTTAGAGGAGAAGAATTATGGCAAAATTTCAATTAGCCCTTTTAATATCAAATGGTGATAGTTATTTAGAAGATGTCTTCACCTCTTTCAACTATGACCTTGATACAAGTTTAAATGTTTTATCTAAATGAGAAGACATTTATGATCTTGACAAATATATGTCAAACTACAACAAAACTGTAAAAACTAATCGTAATTTTTCATATTCTTATGATGAAAATTTAACCCTTGGTGAAAACAGTCAAAATAAATTAACATTTAAAATGTTAAAATATATTGAACATGATGGGAGATATGATGTAAATCCATTCGCGGCGATAATTTCGGGTGGTAGCCAAATTAAGCTTACAGATAAAGATAATCAAGTCTACATTTTTACTGTCACATCCCCTAAATATGCTATTAAACGCAGCAATGTTGAAATAACCTATGAATGCGTAGATTCATTTTCTTATAAAAATACTCGTCAAAATAGTGGCTATACAATTTCTAATGATGAGACTTCTGAAGATTTTATTGGAAGTCAAACACTTGACGAATGAGCAACAAAAATTCGTAATGAGTGCAAAATTAAATATGAGTATATTCCTACTGATGAGTATATTTGGATAGATAAAAATACTGGAAAATGCAAACATTGGCTAAGACTTGCAGATAGAATAAAAGATGAAAACAATAAAGATATAGAAATTCCAGCTGTAGTTGACAAAATTTTGCGTGAACCTCTTGATCCTGACTACAATCCCGCACTTGTATTTTCAATTTCAGGTTCTAATGCTTTAAATGCAAATATTACTCTTGCAAATGATAATGGACTTGTGATTAAAGTAAACGATCAATATCAAATTTACTACTTCATTCCTCAAAAGAATCCCGAATTTAGCGGTTTATATTATTCTCCTCAAGTAGATGTTAAATCTCTTGATATATCTCAAGACGCGGCATCATTAACAACCTTATTAAATGTTACAGGCCCAACTTTTGACGACTCAGAAGTAACTCTTATTCCAACGATAACAGACTTCTTCTATGATCTTTTTAGCCGCGATGAATGGGGTGATATATCATTAGAAAATATACCGTCAACGGATGATTCAACAGAAGGAATTAAAGTAGGAGATATTGAAAAAAAGAATGACGTTGATTATTTGTCCTATGCCGACGGAATGTTTGAGAAATTAATTACTGAAAGAACATTATCATTTTATGATATATCCAGAATAATATCGAAAAAAGAAATGGTAGATGGAAAGGAAGTAATCAAATATATTGATATTCCACTTGGTAAAACCAATTCTAATGGAACTTTTTCTTATGAAACAATTCCTAATTTTTACAGTAATTTCGAAATTGCATCTTCTTCTTATTTTGAAGTTAATAAGGTTAATTATTATTTTTCAAATTCTGATTTTAAATATCATCTTGTACATAAAAAAACAGATAAAAACGGAAATGAAATAGATGATTACGAATTAAGTGAAAATCGTGTTATTGACGGAGTTAAAACTATGGAAAATAGAAATGACAAAGTTTATTTGCGTGTCCGTCCAATAAATGAATCATTATTTATATCAACTGATTTTACTTCTGTTCCTTTCTTACAAATTACTTTCTATCGTCACAATACACGAGAAGACTTTGAATTTGCAAAGGCAGCAGATAGAATTCCTTGGCTTGAAAATAAATTAATTAACTTTGAATATTTCCTTCGTAAAGGTATTTTAACTGAAAAACAATATCAAGACCTTCTTAAACTTATAAAGGAAAATCTTCGTATTGCAAATGGCTACTTGTTATTCTATCGTAAGCAATACTATGAATCATTGCGGCAAAAAACCATATATCTTGCAAATTTAGACGCTATGGTTGATAACTATTTTGCTAATTTTGAAGATGGTATTATTTCTCATTATCAAAATGGCGAAGCTATAAGTAATTTTATTGGTATAGATAAGGCATCATCATTAACCGAAGCCGCGTTAAAAGAAATTTATTATCAGGCAAATCCAGGTTCTACGGTTCCAATGATTTCTGCAGACATAACGATCGGTTCTACAATGACAAGCTACTTCAATGCACAGCAAAACTTCTTGAAGAATATATATCTCTTTAGGAAATTTTGGAATACTAAATGCAATATTGAAGCTGCAAAAGCAATGAATAAGACAAATGGTGAGTGGTATGTTTTTGTTAAGTTTGATAAAGATGGAAATCCCACCGAAAATGATAATTTAGCTTTTGCATCTATGCAAGCAGAACTTACAAATTATTGGGATCAAGCTTATCATTCAAGTCGCTTCTGTGATTACTTCCTTCCCGAATATTGAAATAATCCTTTTGGTAAAGATGGAGCAAATAATAGATATTTATTTGATACTAAAACCGCAGTACTTGACAACACCTACATTCCACTTGTTAAGATTTATTCAGAGCCTTCAATAGACCCAGAGACTTCGAAAGAAATAGAAAAAGATCAATTCCCAGTTTATAGTTTTAAATACGATGAAACGCAAACAACGACCGATGCGCTTTTAGTTAAACCAATTAAACCTATTTTTAAAGATCTTTTTTCTGATGATTCTAAAATTTTTAAAGACAAAAATCAACAAAAACATATTGTAATTAATAAAAACCAAAAATTATATAAAAATTACTATATTGTTACAGAAGGCGGTAAAAAATGGAATGATTTGGTAAGCTTTTGGCTCAACGATCCAGAAGCCAAGACATGATTTACAACACCAGTAGGGGCCGGGAATGAATATGATAGTCGTTTTACAGAGACTAATGAGTGGACTCCTACTAAATATGTTTTTGGCGGCATTTATCCGATTATGCTTTATAAGCTTCTGCATGAAGTAAGATTAGACACGGTTGTAGAATATGAAAAAGCTCAACAGAAGCATGATGCAGTTTGGAACCGCATTTATAATACTTACGGCAATGCGATTCTTGAAAATAGTTATAGCAATTCTACAGCAGTTAATGCGGAAGAACTTTATATCGCAGCGAGCAATTACTTCAAAGATAAAGCAGCTCCTGAAAAGCAATATAATATTTCTGTTATTGATATATATAGTTTAAAAGGTTATAATAATCAAAAAATTCAAGTTACTGATCAAATTCGTCTTGCAGGTCAAGATTTTTACGATGAGATGGATGAGTTAAAAGACTTAATCAATCAACCTCTATTTGTTTCAGAGATTTCATATTCTTTGCGTTCAGATGGAGATATAAAACTAACTGTAAATACAATTAAATATCAAGATAAGCTAATTAGAAAATTAGTAAGTCTTATTAAATAGAGGTGAATAATGGCAGCATTTTATAAATATATAAAAGGATATATGAGCGACGGTACAACAGCTCAATATATTTTCTTTAATCAAGGCGGAGAAAAAGATAATCGACCTTATTTTTCAAGCTCAAGTAATGCCACTGATATAGATTATTTTGTTTCAGAGAAGGGCGATAATACTTTTGAAGGCAATAATACATTTGGAGTAAGTGGTAACCCCGGTAATAAAACAACTTCCTTTTTAACTATTGTTAATTTTGGAGGCGAGACTAATTTTAATATTACTCCAAATTTTAAAGAGGGTATCAAGGTTTCCACAATTAAGAATTTTAATGGTGATAATTTACTTATTTTTTCTAAAATCAAATCAGATGCTCTTGACCTTGATATAGCAACCTTTAAATGTGCACTTATTTCTGATGTCTCTGTCACCGCACCATTCTTTAATGCATCTTCCGATCGTCGTCTAAAAACCAATATTAATGCGATTGAAAACTCCGTATTACCACTTATTGTCTCTACTCCAGTTTACACCTTCAATTACAAGAAACATCCAACTGTTCCAGTCATTGGTATTATGGCTCAAGATGTTCTTAATAAAAACATCAATGACTTCAATCTTGTGAAAGAAAGCAGTGGTGGCTATTATGAAATTAAAGAATCAAAAATGATATATATCCTATGGAAAGCTGTACAAGAGCAACAAAAACAAATTGAGGCTCTTCAAGCACGACTTGAAGGAGAGGTAAATGGCGAAGCTAACGACTAAAAAATTGCGTTTATTATTTTGCGACGTGGTAGAACAATTTATCCCGCTATTTAATCAGAAGGAACTTGAGAAGGGCATTGAAACCGAAAGGCTAGCCGATGTCCTTCTTCAAGGCAATTTTACCGCGTTTGAAAAAACTAATGCATTCTATATTGTTTATCGAAACTTTTTCTTTAATCCCTTGATTGTAACGCCGCAACAGTTTGATCAATTCATGAGCTTGGCAAATAATAAACAATGCGGCAAAAAACTCTACGATGCGTATAATTTAACCGCGTGCGATGAAATCAAACAAAGTGAAAATCTAACAAATTGTTTTCATTGTAAAAAATGCTATAATTCTTTGAACCTCCTGTACTGTTATAGTAGACAAGATCTAGACAATCCTAATGAGTATTATGCATTTAATGAACAAGTATCTCATTTTCGTTTTGAAGAATTAAAAAAAATGCCGCACAGCGAATTAGTGCGGCAACCAGAATATAAATCTTATTGTGATTTTAATATGATTGAATTTGAAAAAAGACAGGCGTAACAACCTGTCTTTTCCTTTTTAAAAAGCTTTTGTACTTTTATGTTGTCGAGTAGCATATTTTCCAATTAAAATCGCTTCTGCGACATCTTCACTTACATTTATTCTAAACATTTTTTGTACTGTTTCGATTGCAAGTCTTTTTTCTTCTGCGCGGTTTTTGCCGCTATATCCAATTCCAGAGCGTCAAACCTTTGGTAGCACAACTTCATAATCAATGCCGGCCTTTCTCGCGCAAGTCTCACAAATACCGAGCAACATTGCTAAAATTTTAAAGGTCATAATATTCTGTTGATACTGGATATCTTCAAATACCATAAAATCGGGTTCTCATCGAGCAATAACAGTATCCTCAATGAAGCTCCTGATCTTACACAAGCGAGTAGTAACATCGCCCGAAAAAGTAATTAAATCGCAATATACAAGTTGGCCGCCATCATAAATGCTTATGCCCATTTTTTCGGTTGCCTGGTCAAATGCAACAATTCTAAATCCTTCCTTTGCGGGAACATTTAGCGGCTTATGAAAATCTGTCGCTCCATCACAAATAGGACACACAAAACTCGCCTTCCTAAATGTCTCAAGGTTGGTATCGATTGTATGTCCTTTTAGGCACTGTATGGTTATTGGTGACTGCATATTTTTATAATCTGCGTCATTAATTAAAACAAAACCTTTAGCGTTTATTTCTTTAATAAGGTTTTCATGCGAGATCTTAGCCATTAGATACTTCTAAAATGGCATCGACTACGGCAAGTTTTGGGATAATGGTTTCATCAAGTTCCATCTTCGCCATTCTTTCTTCTAACTCCTGTTTCATTTCCAGAAGCTCTGATTTGGTTTTAGTTGAACAAAAGAGTGCAAACTCTTCAATGCTTTCAGACGTTACCATAATATAATTCTCCTATTTTTTCTTAATATTATTATATCACAAATTTGTTAAGAAATCAAATCTGGATAATCATGTTCGACCTTATTCCAGATATTACGTAACATTTTTACATCTGTGAGGGCATCATGCGCGCCGTCCTTATTAAATCCAAGTACTTCTGCAACTGCACCAAGATTCCATTTGCGGCCCAAAATAGTCTTCAGGTTATAATAATTGCGATCTTTCGCTAATTTTACGCAATTATAATATCCATCCATATGTTTAATATCGCTTACTCCAGGAATACCAAATTTAGCACAACGAATTTCAAGCATTGGCAAATCAAATGCTTTACTATTATAACCAATGAGCATATCGCAATTGTGATTTCTTATCCATCTCACAAAGTCTCGAAGTACAACTGCCTCTCCTCTTTTATCTTTTATCATTTCTCGTGTGATGCCATGAACTTTTGTGGCTTGCGGGCTAATAGCCACAGTAGTGCGGCATAATTCATTAAAAGAATCAATTATTTCGCCATCTTTTTCACAAATCGCCGCAATTTGAACTGGAGCATCGAAGTTCCAATAACATCCAGTCGTTTCAAAATCAAAAAATATTTTAACCATTAAAAGTTACTCTCCTTAATATTATCTCAATCTATTTTTGCTATACTTAATAATTTATTTTTCCAACGATGCATTGCATAAGGGAATAGATTTTGATGATAGTGAAGTATGCTTAATATTTCAAAAAGCGCGGGATCATCCCATTTACTACTATCACTATAAACTTCCTCTAAGCTGCAATTAAACCGCTTCATTGTTTTTGCGGCAACGCACTCTAATAAACTGATTTGCGGCCTTTTTGCCGACCACCACTGTATTGTTTCAAATGCAACAAAATAAGGTGTATCAGTGCGGCAAAATTCAGTTAACTCAAAAGGAACACCAACTTGTTTTCCCATATCTATAATCTTTAAATCGCGGTCAAAATCTTGATATGCGTTCCATTTTCCCGCCTCTCCTTTATGTTCCTTCTGGATAATTTGAAACTGGATGGGGCGAATTTTTACTGTTGGTCGTGCACTTTTCAATTCTTTCAAAAAATCTACTATCGCGGCCGCATCTTCCAGTGTACTACCAATATCATTCTCAAAGGTAATTACGCTATCTTTAAGCAATTTTAGCTGCAAAAAATTTTCCCTGATTTCTTTATTAGACATTAACTTTTTTAGTGAAATTGGCTCTAAAAATGAAACTTTTCAGGCATCTTTGAGGCTTTTTAAGACCGCTATTATGTTTTTTTCTGAGGCTTTTCAGAAAGCACGATCAACAATTAGTGTTTGATACAATTCTTTTGTATCCGCGGCATTATGATAGTCTTGAATGACATTTAGCCGCGCACCTTTTTCAGTAAAAAATTGAGCAAAATGAATCTTTGGAAGTATATTATCAGGATACAATAAATAATCCGGTCTGCACGCTAAAACAACCGGCGGCATTTTCCAACATCCAAGATATTTAAACCCTTTACCCAACAATCTTGTCCTCCTGTCGAAGTAATCAGCAGGAGGATTTCTTAAGTCAGTAGATTGTTTTGCTAAATAGATTATATCATATGGACGCTTCGTGTCAACTTCATGCTGCACAAAAGTTACTACATCACCTTTTTGATGATGATAGGATGATACTTTCATGCAGTCAACATTAACAGTTTTAGAATTGCCATAATAGTAATCTAAATCTCAAATTGTTATTTGCATTTTTTACTCCGCCTTTTCGATCAATCTATCAAAATGACCGTCAGGTGTTAATTGTATTTTTAATATTGATTTATAACCAGTAGACTTATAAACCTTTGGTAAGAAAGTTGCGCCGCGCAAAATGCCATGTACAAGCAAATGTGTGCCTTTTTCAAAGAAACTATCTTCTAAGACAGTTTTTCCACCATCATCATCAACTTCACTTATTGTATGATTATATATTGCAAACAAATCTTTATAGATTTTAATTTCCGCAATACCATCCGGCGTTTGTAATGTTACAAGTCCTTTTGGTTTATCTTTATCAATAACTGTTCCCGCGATTGCATATATTCTCATCTTTGGAATTGTTTTGCCTTTAATGAAGAAAGATCCATCTTGAGCATTTTCTTCAATTTCCTTAAGCGGCGTTACTTCAACAGGAAGTTCATAAATGGCTTTATCAAGTGGATGGCCGCTCTTGTAGAAGTTAATACTATCAAGTTCCCAAGATAATTCATCACCTTCTGCATACTTATTCCATTCATCCATAAACAATTTATGATTAAGTTTTTCAAGCAATTCTTGTTGATTTTGTTTAATGTAATTGCGGATTTTATTCATTTCAGGTTCGTAATAAATAGCATCCCAACGATTTGAATCTATAACCTTCACTTCTTCTCCTGCAATAACCATATCACGAAGTTCACCATGTTGCAATATCATACTTAACCATATGGGTTTTTGTTCTTCTGAAACTTGAACATGACTTGGGATATAATACCATTTGTTTGGATCACGATTTTTACGAAGTTCTTTTGTTAATTTATAAAGTTCTTTTTGTTGTTTAAACTCATCTGGTATAAGATCACAATCAATCAACATATTTGCATTTTGCATTGTTAAGCGTTGTTTTTGATCAGCAGTTGTTGATATAAATTGTTTTAACACTTCTGTCGTAGTTTTTCCTTCGAGTTTATTAAATGCGCCGCTTTTGATTAAGTTAACAATTTTGTCTTTTGTGACGATTCGTTTAGTTACCTTTTTGCAGAAGTCATCAAGAGATTTAAATGGACGATTTAACATAATTTCTTGGATAACTGGAGCAGTTATTCTTGTAATACCCTTTAAACCATACAATATACTATTATTCTTAACATCAGGAGTAAAACCAAGTCTACTTTCATTAATGTCTGGAAGCTCAATATCTATTTGATCACGGAACTTATCTATTGCGGACGCAACCTTACCATAGTCCATCTTATTAGAATCGCGGACATCATCTTCATCAGCAACGTCAAGAATACCCTCATCCAAAAGATTATAAAAATCTTCTTCAGTTGTTGCGGACGCATCAACGGATAAACAAGCCGTATTCCAATAAATAATAGGATACTTGTATGCAAGGTTCATCTCTTGAACCGCCATAATACTATAACCTGTTGTATGGATCGACGAGAATGAATAACCAAGCTGTCTACTTATTTGCACAAACCAAATATAACTCAACAAGTTTTGAGAAGTTCCAAGCGCCGTTCCCTTATCAAAGAACAATTGTTTAACCGCTTCAATTTCTCTAAATTGTTTCTTTGCAATTGTTTTACGAAGTTTATTTGCCTCTTTCATATCAAATCCACTAATTTGCGGATCCATTACCAACATCATAACTGATTCCTGTGAATCAGCAACGCCGGACAATTTAAGCAAATGCTTTTCAAGAATTGCAATTTCGGCAGAAGTTAGATTATAACGATGAAGTTCATCATACCAGAGATTAATATTATTTTTATATCTTGTATAAACATCAAGCGGCAATTCACCATCTCCCATAAGTCTCATAACCGAGTTTGCGATTGCAAGTTGAGTTAAAGAAGTCGGTTGAATTTTCTTGATAGCTTGTGAACCAGTGATTGTATCAAATTGGAAAAGTGAAGTTATTTTTCCTTGCGCGACCATATCCCACATCTCTGGACTTGTGTAATCAAGTTTATCAGGAGACAAATATTTATTATAAGTTGAGCGCAAATCACCTTGCCAAGTTATAATTTTATCTTCGAGAAGATAATTAAATGTTTGACGAATTCTATCGAGTGCTGAGACCGTCAAGAAGTCATATTTAATTCGCTAAAACTTATATTTCTATAAGAGCTGACTATATATTCGCTTTAATAAGCGTCTACTCTTTCCAATTACTTCGCCTTCGTTTCCTAAAAGCGATCCGTGTACCAATAACGGATGTACTCCCTGCCTGCGGTCGGGGATAGTCGATACACACTAAACGTTTTTTCAAGTTTTTCTATCAATAATGTTTCTTATTGACGTACTTGATAATTGTGGGTAGAGTTTGTATATTTCAGGTTTACTAATTGTTAAAGCTAACTCTCTAATTTTTTTCACATCTTCCTCTGTCACCTTGGCTCGTCCATTATTTGAGCCGCTGTGATCTGGTTTATGTTTCTTTCGATTTTCTTCTGTGTAAACATCCATATGAGTATTTGTGTATCCTTTTCCATTATAGAGATTATAAAAACTTTCAATAGTAATCTTTTTACCACTTCTTTCTCAAGCATCTTTGTAATAGATACCATTTTTATAATCTTCTCTAATTTGATAAACCTCTTGATCGGTATATCGTGAATTAGCACTTTTTTCACCAGGATGACTTAAATTATTAGCTTTTTTAACTTCAGTCTTTAAATGTCCCCATTCAAGACCATTATAGATATTTTTAAACTGTGTATATGAAATTTTTTCTTTAAAAGGACAAATATTATATAATAGTTCTTGTTGTTTGTCTCGATTATCTAATATTCATTGAGCCTCATCTTCAGTTAAAATAGCATTGGGATTTTGTTCTCCCATACTGTTATTTAAACCGCCTTTTTGAATATTATAACCATTTGGAACTAAACTATTATAATAAATAATAAATTCTTGTTCTTTTTGATTTATTTCATTCTGATTATCGGATTCTCAAATAATCTCTGATGAAAAATTTTTAACACCATATGCTTTTATAGCTTGATCAATAACTGTGCCCTGACCGCTACGATGTTCATTCATTCTTCGTTGGAAATTGTTTGTTTGTCCAACATATTTTTTGTTGTTAACTAAATTAGTAATTAAATAAATATACATATTCTACCTCACTACGTTCTGGCTCGGACCTGGCTTCATCTTTCATGGTCAGTCTCGTCCGATGCACACATCTTTTTATAATATAATTATAAATCATTCTTGATGAAAAGTCAAGTTTATAAAAATATGTGTACACTAATGGTCTTTAGTTAAGTAGATTTTGGGTCAATTATTTTATAACTTTCAACCCCATTTTTTCACTATCGTGTAGATCAAATGCTGATACAATCTGACCTTTACTGGTCTTCATATAACTATTATACTCTGTAAACGGGCAGTTGACCGCGACAACACCTGACGCATGTACGCCCAATCTTGTTACCAATCCTTCAATTGTTCTTGCTAATTCCCAAAGTTGTGGATAATTATCTATTTCTTCTTTAAATGCCTTAATAGCAGTATGTTCGTCATCACCATAATAACATTGATCAAGTGTCCAGTCAAAGCCGCGCTCATTGGGAATCATACTTGTTAAGTATGTTATAACATCATCATCGATATTAAGACCTCTAGCCGCCGTTTTCAGCGCACTTTTAGTTCCTTCTGTACCAAAAGTACATATATTAACAAGGTTTCCACCAAGTTTTTTAAAATAATCTTGTACACGTTTAAAAACACGTACGCGCTTTGAACTTTCGGTATCAATATCAATATCGGGCAAGTCTGGTCTAGAAGGATGCAGGAATCTCCAAACTGGCAAAACCAATTCTTGTTTGAGCGGGTCCATTTGGGTTATACCCAACAAATAGTTTGATAACGCCGCGCCAGCAGAACCACGTGATGGTCCGACAAAACTATCCGCTTCATTCCAAATAATATCAATCATTTTGTGCATACTAATAAAATAGTCTGACAATGATTTACCAATTGTTTTACTAATTTCGTGAATTGTCCACAACTCTTCTTCCAATCTATCAATATATTTATCAAAATCCCATTCAGGTTCATATTTTTCACAAAAACCTTTTGCGAGAAGTTGTATAAAATAATGATCGGCCTCATCAGAAGTCGTTAAATAATAATGTAAGTATGGATGCGTTTCAAAATCAACATCATCAAAAATTGAAGTTTCATCGTCTACTGGTTCATATTCAACCTTGGTAACGACTTGATCTTGTTTTAATGTATAATATTGACACATATCTTTAATTTTATTAGTGTTTGCCGCCATAATATTAAACTTATCAATGTCAATATAATCTTTCATATATGAATAAACTTCTTCTGCGCTCATCATATATGCCGCGCTATAAAATTCATCCACTTCGCGATCTTTACTTGCCTTACTATTTAAAAATGCTTTATGAACACCACGATCTTCTTTCTTTAAATAATGGCTATCTGTCGCAAAAGTAAAATTGAAGTTGCCCCAAAAATGTTCGATCATGAACTTGTTATATTCAATTTGATCTTCATTAAATGATGGTTGCAACTCAATAAAAAAGTTATTCATACCAAATAACTCTCTTGTCCAATTCAAGAAATTCGTTATGCGTTCAAGATAATATGACTCTTGTGAAGGATCATCGTCCCGCATATTCATAAACATTTTGCCGGTGAAACCACCAATACATGCAGTTGTTGCCACAAGATGGCCGCCCTTAACAATATCTACCAAATCACTTAAGTAGGTTGGAGTTCTTAAAATCGCTCTAAACCACGCTCTTTCCCAAGCTCTACTACTTAATTGTCTTAATTGTTTATGACCTTCTTTATCTTTTGCCAGGAGGATAAAGTGATAGAATGGTTCACCCGGCGCCGCCGTTGCTTCATCAAGACCATCACGAGTTAAATAGATTTCGTTTCCAAGAACAAGTTTAAAATCAACAACTTTAATTTTTTCCTCAATTGACAAATTATCGTTTGGTTCGATTCCTTGCGCCGCGCATATTTCTTTATACTTCTGTTCAATAAAATTTTCGTAAAACTCGATTGCTTTAAGATGCGCAGACAAACTATCGTGGTCAGTTATTGCCACGCCTTTTAATCCAAGTTCATATGCGTATTTTATCAAACTTTCGCTTCTGTTAATACTATCGATAAGTTTTAAATTCGAATATTCTGTGTGATTATGGAGACTACTATAAGTTCCTATATTCATATATATTCTTACCACCTTTTTGTTTTTATATAAATATTATATAATAGTTTTAGTAAAAAGTCAAATTTATATGAGAAAAAGAAGGGCCAAGCGGCCCTTCTAACTAATAATTTTCCTTTTGACGCTTGATATTAACTTTACTTTTTCTCTTATAGTAATAAATAAAGTCGTCCCAATCAATATTTTCATCTCTTAGGGCAATTTCAGTGATGATAAGCAAGAGTGCAAAACTATCAAGAGATGTAAGATGTTCATCTCCTTGAAGTTCACTTGCAGTACCCACAAAAACGATAAGATCTCGAACAAGTTGATCTAAATTATCTTTATAATCGTCAAGGAATTGATGTCTGAAGTCAACATAGCGGCTTGCAAAGTTAATCATGAGGTTCAGGCGCGTTTCTGGCTCAATACTTAAGAAAGCACTTAAAATGAAAGCAAAGCAATCTGCAACTTCATCGAGGACACGATCTTTTTCAATAACATGACTATGTTTCCACCATTTCCAAGTACCGATTGCATTAAGAGCCTCATAAAGCTCGCAGTTATAAGCAAGGATATATTCTCTCCAAGAAGGTTGATGTTCGAGTTTTTTACCAATTTCGCTATTTACTTC
>JALFJX010000032.1 GCA_022775905.1 Methanobrevibacter sp. | reverse complement strand
ACAAGTGGAACCTGCCATAATACCAGTACGTAATGATGACATATCAAACATTTCAAACATTGGGTGATTCATCATACCAATGAACATTGTAGGTACCCCATAAATGGAAGTACATTTTTCTTTTTGGATGGATGAAATAGCTAAGAGAGGATCATACTCTTCAAGAACTACCATAGTAGATCCGTGAGTTATTACAGCCATTACACCTAAAACAGTACCGAAACAATGGAAAAGAGGCACTTGTAAGAGTAATCTGTCTTTTGGAGAATAATTCATGTTTTCTCCAATGTAGAAACCATCGTTTACAATGTTACGACTGGTTAACATTACACCTTTTGGGAATCCTTCAGTTCCTGAAGTATATTGCATATTGATTACATCGTATTGAGTAACTGAGTCTTTGATTTCTTGGTATTTTTCATCATCATAGTTCATACCAAGTAATAATAATTCGTTAGTGTTATACATTCCACGGTGTTTTTCCTGACCTATATGGAAAACAAATTTTAAGTGAGGGAACTTTTCAGCAACTAAATGACCTCTTGCACAGGTTTTAAGTTCCGGTACAAGTTCATTAATGATATCAAAATAGCTGGTATCCCTGAACGCATCAGTCATAGCTAATGCTTTCATATCAGATTGGCCTAATACATACTCTAATTCGTGAGATTGGTAAGCAGTATTAACTGTTACGATTGTTGCACCAATTTTTGCAGTTGCAAACATGTAAGTCAACCATTCAGGTACGTTTTTAGCCCATATACCAACATGGTCTCCTTTTTCAATACCGATAGCTAACATTCCTTTAGCTAAATTGTCAACTCTTTCATCAAATTCTTTGTATGTAAATCTTAAGTTCCTATCAGGATAAACGATAAATTCATGATCTGGTTGTTTTTCAACCATTGTTTCGAAAAACTTTCCAAGAGAAAGTTCTGTAAATAATTCACTCATTGGATAACCTCCATTCTATTAAATTCAACAGCATTCATACTTGTAAAACATTCTTGCAAACCCAACAACAAAGAACGCAAATCCAAACTACGAGTGAAAAATCTAATTAAACCATTACTGTTTTTTTGTTGTTTTAATACTATCTCAAACATTTTATCAAGCCCGTTATTTAGTTTAATATGGAGTGTATAATACTGCAAGGATTTTTGCCTTGTCTTCACCGCTTGCGTGAAGGTGGTGAGGTACTGCAGAATCGTAGAATATTGTATCTCCTTTTCCAATGGTAAATGAGTCTTTACCGTAAATTACTTCAATTTCTCCTTCTAAAACATAAATGAATTCTTCACCTTCGTGAGAGGATAATTCTTTTTCTCCTTCTTCAAATTCAATATCAATTAAGAATGGATCGATGTTTCTGTCAATTTTACCTGCTCCTAATGAGTGGAACTCTAAGTTAGTTGCATTGGTTACATCTTCTCTACCTGAGAAGTAAAGGGAGTTTTCAGTTACACCATTTCTGGTGACTACTGGACCAAGTTCTGGAGTGTCATCTAAGAAAGTTCCTAAACGTACTCCAAGTGCTCTTGCCATTTTGGTTAATGGAGTAAGAGAAGGAATAACTTCACCAGCTTCCATAGCTTGTAAAACTTCAAGTTTTACTCCACTTCTTTCAGCGAGGTCTTCAATAGTCATATCTTGTCTAGCTCTAATGTCTTTAATCTTCTTTGCAAAATTTTCGTTTGTCATATTTTCACTTTTTAAATTTTTTGGATTTACTTAAAACAATTTAAGTATTTATAATTATATTCAAAACAGTATATAAACATATCTCAAAAATTAAACAAATAAACAATTTTTCCATATACTTTAAAAAATAAAATGTACACATTATATACAAAAAATGATTGAAAAAACAAAAATCACTCTTTTAATATTTCATCTAATTTTTCATGCAACATCAAATTTTCTTCACGAGACACTGCAAGTTCATTTTTAATCACCTTCAATTCTACATCCATCATGTCAATTTTTTGATTTAAGAGATTTACGCCTTCTTCAGTATCAGAATCAATATTTAAAATTTTATCTGTAAAGTAAGAAGATATCGCACCAGACAGTGTTGAGAATACAAAAATTCCCATTACAAGCAAGAACAGAGATATTACTTTTGCAACAAATGTATTTTGGAGTTACATCACCATATCCTACAGTTGTTAATGTAACAACAACAAACCATAAGCTATCGAATAGATTTAATGATGGATCCATGACATACAATGAAAATGTGAATATTATTACTGTAAAAACAATCCAACCTAAAATTTTATCCAATTTTGTATTTTCTAAAAAACGATGAAAATTATTAAAATATTTTTCAACAACATTGGATAATTTGAACAATTTGAATAACAACAACAATCTAAAAGAAATGAAATACATTGAAAATACCAATTCAAATGGAATGATTGCAATTATGTATAATAGATTTGCCTTTAAAAATTGCATTTTATTATTCTTACCATTCATTTTCATGAACCAATCAAATAAAAGAATAATACATGTGATTACATCAAATAGAACTATGAAATTTAAAGTTCCCAATGAAACATCAGCCAATAAAAAAATTGAGTACCAGTACACAGTCAACAAAAATCAATAGATTTATACCTTTAAACAGATAATCTGATGCCAATATTTCACCTAAATAAATATTTAAATTAACTTAATAATAATCTTTTCTTTTAGAAAAAATATTTTAAAATACTTTATTTAATAAAATTCCGAATTATTGAACTTAAATGTAAGAAAAAAGATTTATAATATAGTTTTAAATTAATTAGTGTAGAGATTTTAATATCTCTACCATCTTCATTTAGAAAAAAATATTAGTATCTGAGAACTTGATGAGGTTGGACTCAATCTGACCTTATCAATTATCACTAAACTATTAAGTATAAAAAATAAATAATACAACATAAAAGGTGAAAATGTGCAAAAGAAAACAAAAATCATTTTAATTGTTATCCTATTGTTAATTCTTGGTGCACTAATATATTATCAAAATGAAGAACTCAACAATGCCACATATAGAATGTTAGGTAATAATGATTTAGGAACTGTGGAAAAAATCATTTATGGTAATGAAAGTGCAAACAACACAATTGCATTAATTACAGGAATCCACCCAAGGGAAAAATTATGCATTGATCCTGAAATTAAAGCAGCCAAAGAATTTGCAAATAAAACAAATGATACTAAAATAATTCATTATCAGGTTAATGTAACAAAAGACAAAAAAGATTATTCAAAAAGTCGGGCTAATGGAGAACAGCTTGTTCATGACTTTGTAAATCCTGATGTTACAAAATCAGATGCTGATTGTGTAATAATAGCCCACTCACATGTAGAATGGTACGGTGAAGGATTTTATCTTGCAACCCCTGAAATGGATAATGTATCTGTTAAAATAGCTGGAAAAATCAACAATACAACAGACTTTGGATATTATCCGAGACTTGGAAATGAAACCTACAAGTCAACATCTGCAGTCTTAGTGTCAAAACCAATTGCTCAAGCAGGTTATCCTACTTTTGTATATGAGATTCCAGAAAATATTACTAAACAGAATTCAACTGACATGGCAAAAGATTTGTTTAAATTAATGGTAAAATATACCGGTGAGTAAATGGAACTTCAAGAATACTTAGATTACGTAAAAACAGGGAAAAAAATAATTGCAAATTCACCACAACACTTACTAATGCACGAATTACTTAATGAAGCTGTTAGAATTACTCATAAGATTAACAATGAACATCACACTCCTGAAGAAATTCAGGAACTGTTTAGTGAATTGACCAATCAACCAATTAACAGAACATTAGGATTAATACCCCCATTTAACACAGATTGCGGGAAAAATATCCATATTGGTGAAAACGTTTTTATAAATTCCGGTTGTAAAATGCAAGATCAAGGAGGAATTTACATTGGAGATGACGTTTTAATAGGCCATAATACATGTCTTCTAACATTGAATCATGCAAAAGAACCTGAAAATAGGGCAGATATGTTCCCTTCCCCAATATATATTGGAAATAAAGCATGGTTAGGTTCAAATGTCACTGTTCTTCCAGGAGTGACTATTGGCGAAGGAGCTATTGTTGCAGCAGGTGCAGTTGTTACAAAAGATGTTGAAGCAAATACCATTGTTGGGGGAATTCCAGCAAAGTTCATAAAAAATGTTAGTGAATAGTCACTAACAAAACACCATTTTAATTAAAATAACCATCAACCAAATTAACTTTAAATTAAAATCAATGACAAATATTTCATCTAATTTTAATTTAATTAGAACATTTCTAAAAAAATAGTTATTGAAACAAAGAAATCTATAAATCCTAATTTTCATAAAATTTTTCATTTAACAATCAAATAAATCTAATTTATATTATATTAAAAACATAAATTAAATTAATTTATATTAAGGACTGTTATTATGCTAACCATTAATCAATGTTATTTAGATTTTGTAGATAAAATTTTAAAACAAGGAAAAGAAACTTATAAGGACTCCAATCATCATTTAGTGGAAAGTCTTGGAAACTTTTACATTATTGATGATCCTTTAGATTTAAAATTCAGAGCAAAATATCAACATTACACTACTCAAATGATGTTGGATGACATTAAATCCGGAAGATTTGACATTGACGGTTGTCCTATTAAAAGTGATGCTCTTTATGAATATGTAAAATCCGCAGAAAACCCAGATGACCAAGGATTTGTCTACACTTACCCTAACCGTATCTTTGCTCATTTCAATATTGATCAATTTAACACAATGAAAGAGAGAATATTGACTGCGACCGGTTCAAATCGTGCAGTAGCAGTTACAATTGATCCAGAACTCGATGCTGAAAGAGAAGATATCCCATGCCTTCAGTTTTTACAGTGCGTTGTACGTAATAATGAATTAACTATCCACTGTCTTTTTAGAAGTAATGATATTTATGGTGCATTTTACTCAAATATGTTTTTCATAGCATATTTAGGTCTTAAAATGAAAGAAGAAGTCAACAAAGAAATTGTTGGTGAAAAATTAAACTTTGGTGGAGTTCACTACCACTCAACTTCTGGCCACATTTACAATAC
>JALFJX010000031.1 GCA_022775905.1 Methanobrevibacter sp. | reverse complement strand
CATGAATATAACCATAACAGATTTTCCCATTGATGAAATATTGAATGCAAATAAAAAAAATCTTGAAAAAACATTCTTTAGATTAAGAATTAAAGATACTGTGTATCTTATTCATATGAATCGACTTGGGATAGAACAAACTTATATTAGTGTATATACTAAAAAGAACTACATTAACGAAAAGAATCCCATAGAACATGCAATCTATAAATATGAACAGGAGTTAATCAATTATAAAGAAAAAAACGAATTCAGATTATTATCTTTTGAACTAAACCACCCCCCATACCCCACATTAAATTCCATTTTAGAAAGAAAATCCTTTTCAATAACTGCATTCAACAATACTGAAAACACCTACCTTAATCAATTACTTAATAATAATGAACTAACAGAACTACTTTCTGAAAGATATACCTTCAAGAATTTTGGAAAAACAATTTTAAAATTTGAAAAAAAATTCAATGAACAAATATATAACCTTTGTATCAAATGCATTGAAAATAGCGAATATTTGCAAGAAAAACTTATTAAAATTCATGAATCCAAAATAAATGAACAAAAAGAAATAGAAGAATACATGCAAAAAATTAAAGAAAAAGAAAAAAAGAAAATTGAATTTAATAAAAATCTAAGAAATACAAAATCTAAAAACTCAAATGATTTTAATATTCATTGGTAATTTAACTGTGAAAATATTACTTTTCCAATATTCACTTTTAGATACAATATACTACACTCATACTACACTAATAAAAAAAGAAAATAGCTATCAAATTAAAAAAATTCAATAACTCCTGTAAGTAACTTGAGCTTTGTACGGAGCATAACCTTTTATCAACCCTGTTGAAATGTGGCCTCCACCGTTTCCTTTAACAGTTTTTGTTTTTACGTTCCCTTTTTTGTTTTTAAAGAAGAATTTTGCCTTGTAAAGTTTGGTGTGGTGTGGGTCAATGTCTCCGTCAAGACCTGATCCTATGTACCAGCAGGTCACTCCTGTTCCTTTGGAAAATTGCATGTTTCCTTTATATTCAACGTACCCTGCAATTGCATCTCCGTTTTTGAACTTTACTGCTTTTGGTCCCCACAGGACGCCCGGTTTAAAATTATATATTTTGACAGTTACGGTTTTCTGTTTGCTCAGTTTTTTTGAAAAACCAGCAACATCAATGCCGTCACTGGCGCAGACTCCTCCGACAACTACAAGAGCCCCTATCAAAATTAAAAATATTATTATTGTTTTTCTGTTGAAACTCATAATACTCACTTGTTTTATAGTTTTAACAGATTAAGTATAAATTTATATTGTAAGCATTACACCTACAATTAAAGCTGAAACACATAATATAAAACTCAAAATTATCGCTTGATTTTTACTGTCCATATTATCACTCCCATTGCAGATGTTTTAAAAAAAGAAAAAAATAGAATAAATTGATTATTCTACTGTTAAGAAGTCTTCGAGTATGTCTTCGTTGTTGGTTGAGAGTACTACTAAGTTACCGTCATTTGGGAATTCAAATGAGGTTAATGTTCCGTTTGGAATTACATAACCGTCAATACCAGCAATAGTTTTAGCATCTCCTCCGAGACCTGCTGCAACATCATCAGTTACTTCTACTCCATCGTATTCAGCAACGAGGACATTTACTACATCTCCATCATCATTTTGGTATAATTTACCGTTTGAAGTGAAGGTTACTCCATTTTGTTCTTTTACAACATTTACTGTTTCATGTGTAGGGTCTTCTGTAAATCCATCTGGGACTGTGAATTCAAAGCCTTCGATTTCGACAGTTTCACTAGCTGCCACAACAGTACCTATAGCAACGACTGCTATTAAAACTAATAAAATTCCTAATAGTTTTTTATTCAAAATCAATCCTCCATTAAAAAGAATTAATTAATAGTTTGTCATTCGAGTATAAATAAATTTAATCATACCCTTATAAAATCACTCAACAGATTATCGTTTGAAACTGATACGGTAACCAACTCATTATCAAGAACATATGAAAATGTGGTGATATTTCCGTCTTTTTTAAGGTATCCGTCGATTCCATTTATATCATCGGTTTTTCCGGGATTTTGCTTTACGAAATCATTTGCAATATCAAATTCACCATAGTCTGAAACGTTGATAGCTACCACATCATCTCCTTTTTCAAAGATCTTTCCGTTTACAACATAACTGATTGAGTTGTTTACTTCTTTTTCATTTATTGTTGCGTTGTTTGCTATTTCCATGAATCCGTCAGGAACATTGAAGTCTATATCTCCAATCACTACTGTTTCATCAAGTGCAGCGGCAGGTCCTATTGCAACAATAGCTAAAACGATCATAAGTCCCAAAATCTTTTTGTTCATGTTACCACCTTAAACTATAACTTCATTGAGTCTTGTCTGATTGGTTACTGCAATAATAATTGCACTGTTGTCTTCCACATATCCGAAGCATGTCAAGTTGCCTTCTGTGTAGTTCCATCCTTCATGACCGTTGATTTTTGTTTTTGTGGCGCCGTCATGATACAGCTCATCAAGTGACATTCCAAGCCAGTCTGATGCGACTGTGATTATGATTTCTCCACCCCATTGGTTAATGTAGAAGCATGTTTGTCCATTTGAACCTAAATCATCGAAATTTTCAGGAGCCTGTGATTCCTCAAAGCCGAATGGAATCATGAAATCAACTCCCTTGAATGTTTTTTTAGTATAATTCATGTCTTCAGAAGCACAAACCTGTGCAACTAAAATGAATATTATTAAACTCACTAAAATCAAATGTTTAAAATTCATAATTGACCTCAAATTAAAATATAACTTTAATACAAAATAACATTAACTATTAACTAATGTGATTTTAATGGGAGAATATTTTAAATTTGAAAATAAAGAAAGAGATATTCCATACTACAATCATAATCCTCAACTTTCAAAGCGTGCATGGATTGTTTTGTTGTCAAGTGTAATCATCTCATTTATAGTGTATATACTTCTTGAAGACATGTCTGAATTTTTTGCAAGTTTCATATTCTGTGCAATTCTTTTAATACCATTGATGTATTATTCAGACTGGGATGTGTCATTGATATTACGATGGCCAACTAAAAGCGAAATAAAGCTTGCAGTGATTTTGTTTATCGGATATATGATTTATGCAATGGTTGTTGGAGACATTATTGATGGAATGCTAAATGTCAGCTCAGGCCTTGAAGTGAACGGTGAGGCAATAATCTCTCTCGTATTTTCAATGATGGCTGAAGAACTGGTAAAATTCATCCCATTCGTGTTCCTGATGAGATTGGTCTATAAGAATACACAAAACCGTAAATTGGCAATTATAATATCAACATTCCTTGTCCTCATCTTCTTCGGGCTTCTTCATTATGACTTTGAAACATCAATCATTTCTGTTTTGATGCTTCAGGGACTCGGATCACTGTTTGAATTCTACGGATACATCAAGACCAAAAACTTGTTTGTCCCATACCTGAGCCACTTGTTGACTGATGGTGCGATATTTTTAGTGATGTTACTTGGAATGTGATATTATGGTAAGAGATAGACGTTTGAATGCAGTAGCTTCATTTATATTACCTGGTTTAGGTCAGATATTGAATGGTAAAGAAAAAAGAGGAATGAAATTCCTAATTGGAATGATTGTGCTCCACATTGCAATCTATTATATGTTAAATAATGATGCCGGAAGTGCAATTTCAACACTTTATCACATTTATGCTGCATATGATGCATACAAAGTTTATGGAATTAAATAAGTTAATGTAGATTAAGCAAAAATAATAACTGGATTTACTATGCTAAATCCATTAAATAAAAAATAGCTTTAATAATTTAAGAAGAAATCTATTAAACTATTAAAATAATTAAAAGAAAAATTAAGAATTCAAGTGAGAAAAATCATTCCTCACTTGGTTTAAGTTTTGTCAGGAAAACAGCAGAAGCCAATACAGAACCTATGATGATTAAGTCAACAACTATCACAAAAAGATCTGCTGTTGCAAACAACTGCACAATACCAATAACCCACATGACAATCAAAACACAAGGAAGCAAGTATTTGATTACAAACATCCATGTTTTACCAACTTTAAATGAAGAATACTCGTTTAAAGCAGGTAAAAAGTGTTCCAAACCATAGAACCATGCAAATATTATACATTGCACACCAATCAAGAGCAAAACACCAAATTCATTTACGAATGAATCTATAATTCCAACAATATAACTGCTGATTCCGGTTGTCAACAGAATTGAAAACACACATCCAATAACTGACAATACAGTAGCGGTTTTTTTACGAGTCCATCCTAATTTTACAGTAGTTGAACTTAACATCGGTTCGAAGTAACCTAATGCAGATGTTATACCTGCAAACAAGATTGCAAGGAACAGCATTGGAGCCAATATACGACCAATTGGACCCATGATGTTGAAAATCATCGGGAAAACAACAAATACCAAACCAGTACCTTCAGTAATAAGCTCAGATATAGGCATTCCATTTACATAAGACATATAACCCAATATTGAAAATACACCAAATGCAGTACATACTTCAAAAGCAGAGTTTGCAAATACTACAATAAGCACATTATCAATCAATTTAGAGTTTTTAGGCAAGTAACTTGCATAGGTAATTGCAATAGCTTCCCCCATACTTAATGAAAAGATAATTTGTGCAAATGCAGCAAGCCAAATGTTTACATTCAAAAGTCCACTCCAGTTAGGATGAATAAGAGTGTCCACACCAATCATTGATCCAGGAAGTGTTATTGCATAAACAATGATAATTCCCATGATGACAAATAAAGCAGGAATAAGAACTTTGGATGCCTTACCAATACCTTCATCAACATTTCTGTGAGATATAAACCAAACTGCAATCCAAAGCAATAAAACACCAATAGTTGTTGGAATCAATAAAAAGCTTGCATTTGTCAAATCAGAGCTTCCTCCAACAGTATTTGCAAAGTAGGATGCAGTATCAGTTCCCCAGTTAAATGTAAAACTGCTGAAGAGATATACCAAGTCCCAGCTCAGAATTACCAGATAGTAAATTGTAACAATGAATACAAACAGCACCAAAATCCAAGCAATTATCTCAAACTTCGGATTAATATTTCGCATAATCTTCGAGAAGGATTCCTTGAATGAGAATCCCACACCATATTCTAAAATTAAAAATGGAATTCCCATAATCGCAATAGCAATAAGGTAAGGAATGAAAAATGATCCTCCACCATTGGAATAAAGCACATAACTGAAACGCCAGATATTTCCAAGACCTACTGCCGCCCCAATCATTGCAAATATAAATGATATAGATGAATCCCATTGAGGTTGTTCAGACATACATAATAGATTTGTAAAAATATATATAATAAACTTTACACCAAATCAATATTAATGAATGCTTATGACAAATTTTTGATTGGAGACACAACCTCAATAGACTGGTGTTTTGAAAACAGACATTTCAATGAAAGACTATCTGATAACGGAATATCCAGAAACTATGTTGTTGACTGTCTTATGTATGAAGAGCCAATCAAATGTGAACATATAGATAAAGACACCTATGCCGTAGTTTTCAATGCACCTGCAAACAAGGATTATAGAGAAATCAGAATCGTAATGGTCATCAAAGGAAACTCAATTGACCTCATCACCATCATGAGAAACGACGAAACCGTAACCGAACGCCAAAAAAGACAGTACCAGTCCAGCGGCTACAAAAATATTGAAAAAAAGAGAAAACTTGCCGAAGCAAAAAGAAAAAAATGGTAAGTGATAACTGAATTATCACTAGACATTATTAAAATTGATTAAGTTGGTTATACCCCACCTGAATAGAATAACACCATACACACCACCAGCGGCAGCCGCATCAGCATCTTTCATCAAGGCTGTGGCAGACAACTTAGTAACGTCACTGTCGGACTTGTATGTTTGAATACCTGACCATATTTTAGCATGACTTGACTGTTTGACAAATGCAGCAGTCACTTTTTGAATCCATGAAGATCCAGCATTGTAATTTCCCTTGTAAATCATAGGAATGATTACATCAAGGTATTTGCTTATTGTTGGAATGTCCTCACTTAGGCTTGCAACCCCTTTTGAATTGGTCAACTTCTTAAATGTCTTTCCTGCAACTTTAAATGTTACGTAGCGTCCGGAAAGAGGCATTCCATCAACTGTCAGAGTTACCTTATAGACATTGGTAAATCCTTTATATGCCTTGTATGTTGATGCCTGTATCTTTGAAACCCTGTTGTCATGAGAAGTATTTTAGATGAAGAACTGATCGGGTTGAATCCTGTTTCATTTAACTGTATGAGTTCCTTTATCAAAGTTCAACAACAGGTTTGCATTTCCTTTTTCATCAGTTGTTGAATTTATTATTTCACCACCATCAACAGTAAAATAGACAGTTTTGTTTGAAATTGGAGTATTGTTTTCATGTTTTACACTAACAGTGAAATTTAATCCTTTAGATAGTTAGTATTACTTACTTTACCAAAGGAAGCATTTTTCACGGGTTCTTCTTCTGCTACAACAGTATCATTAACCTGAGGCACGTCATCTTCATCAGCATTTAAGTGCCGGGTGTCGTTGTCTGCTGCACTTACGCATGAGACCGCTAAAAATACAGTCAGAATACAGAAGAATACTTATATATTTGTAATTAATTCGCATCACCTTCCGTTAAATTAAATTTTAGTTTACCAATACCGTTTGAAACTTCAAGTTCATCTGTATTTGGATTCAATCCGTTAAGCAGTGAGTTGCCACTGTCTGAATCCATATAGTGTGGCAGGTATCCGGAAATATATATCGGATATACTGTGCATTCGCCAGTGTCGTTTACAAGATCTATTTGGACAAAGTAAGCGGAGTGTGTCGCTTCGTTTGACTGGTCGAATATGAAGTTTCCTAAACTGTAGAATATTGGTTTTCCGTTGTACATCTCAATTCCCTGGGTTACATGCGGGTGAGATCCTAAAACCACATCTGCACCTGAATCAATCAGTTCATGTGCAATTTTGACTTGATCGCCATTTGGAGAGTTTGAATACTCGTTTCCAAAGTGCATATACACTACGATTAAGTCTGAATCATTATTCTCTTTGATTTGTTTTTGTGCATCGGCTAAATCGAATGCAGAATAACCAGGATTTGAACCGTTTGCATATGGCATCACTTCATAAGAATATTCTGCGAAGTTATTTGAATCCATATAGTTCAATACAGTTATATTCCTTCCGTTGATTTCCTGAGTTACGCCGTTGTGCGCTGCATCTTCATTTTCACCTGCACCTATTGGAGTTATTCCTGCATTTTTAAGGTTTTCAAGTGTATCTTCCATTCCGTCAATACCATAATCAAATGCATGGTTGTTTGCAAGGGCGGCTATTGTATTGTTGTTTCCCTTTGCAAGAGGAACATAACTTGGATCACATTTAAGTGGAACATCTCCCTTGACTGCATTACCTGAGGAAGTAACTGCATTTTCAAAGTTGATTAACAATAAGTCAACGTTTGATGTTACATTGCTCACCCCTTCAAATGGGGATGAATCAAAGCTTAAAACACCTGGCATATTACGTGCAAACATAACATCACCAGTTACAGCTATTGAAACGTTATCCTTTGGCTCCGATTTTATGAGTGGACTGTTTCCATCAAATAAAATTGTTGCAGTTGTAGCTATCAATATAAGAATAGCTAAAACTACGGTTAATATTAAAACAATCTTATTGACTCTCATTTATTCAGTCATCTCCAATTCAGCTTCATCATCACTGAATAATTGGTTTAACATCCATTCAGAATCATATTCCTTGATGTCATCATATCCTTGGCCCATACCTAAGAACATGATTGGTTTTTTGATTACATAACCAATTGAGAGTGAAGCTCCACCTTTACTATCTGCATCAGCTTTAGTTAAGATTACACCGTCAATATCAATAGCCTCATTGAATTTCTTAGCCTGTTCGGTTGCATCGTTACCAGTTAAAGCGTCACCTACAAATATTACGAGGTCAGGTTTGGAGACTCTTTTAATTTTTTTCATTTCATCCATAAGGTTAGTGTTAGTCTGCATTCTTCCTGCAGTATCAATTAATACCAATTCTTTTCCTTGTGCTTTTGCATGCTCGACAGCATCGTATGCAACAGCAGCTGGATCTGAACCTTTTTTGTGCTTAATGATTTTAACACCAACATTGTCAGCATGATATGTTACCTGTTCGATTGCTCCTGCTCTGAATGTATCTGAAGCAGCAATTACAGGAGTGTAGCCTTTTTTCATGTAATAATTAGCGAGTTTTCCGATAGTGGTTGTTTTACCAGTACCGTTGATTCCAACAAACATTACAACTAATGGTTCTCCTTCAGCTTTTTTAGCTTCAATCATTTCAGTCATGGATTTTCCAGGAATGCTGATGATGTCTGATACTGCATTTTTTAAAGCCATGAATGTGTATTCTGTAATGTCATTGCTTCTTTTGATTTTTTTACCTACAAGGTCATTTTTTACGCTTTCTACAACTTCAGTAGCTACTTCCATTGCAACATCCCCTTGCAAGAGTTCCATTTCAAGTTCAAACAAGATATCTTCTACATGTTTTTCCTGAATGGTTTTTTCACGAACAAATGAGAACATTCCACCGGTAGCTTCACCATCTGCAGATTTATCTTCATCCTTGTTTCTGCTCCAGAAGTGGGATTTTTCTTCTTTTTGAGGTTCTTCTTCAACTTCATCTTCCTCAGGAATCTCTTCTTCAACTTCTTCCTCAGGAGCAGAGGAACCTCTAAGTCTTGCAAGTAAACCAGGTTTTTCCTCTTTTACTTCTTCAACAGATTCATCTTCAGAGGTTTCTTCAACAATTTCCTCTTCAGCTTCATCAACAGACTCTTCTTCTACAATATCTTCTGCTTGCGGAAGTAAATTAGATTCATCCTCTTCCACTTTTTCTTCTTTTTTACGGCCAAATGAAAAGAAAGAGAATTTTTTACCGGATTCTTCTTGAAGATTGTCTTCTTTTTCAGCTTCTTCAATAAGTTCCTCTTCCAACTTTTCACTTGTACGTGAAAATTTCTTTTTCAATGATTCAAACAAAATTAATCCAACCTTTTCAATTAGTTAAAAAATTTATATTATTTGTATTTATATCTCTTATAATATTTAAAAAAACAGTAAAAATCGCACAAAACAGCAAATTTTGAAAAAAATTTTGAAAATAGTAAAACTAGTATAAAACTAAAAAATAAAAAAAAGAAATTGGAAAGAATTATCCCATTTGGGTCATTCTTCCTTGAGCTGCTGCTGCAATTTGTTCAGCTTGAGCTTGAAGACTTCCTACAATGTCAGTACATTGTTGTAAGTTAGCTAACATTTTATCTAAGCTATCATTTAAGTCTTCTTTTTGCCCGTTTAAGATTTCACGAGCGCCATCAGCATCTTTTTTAACAGCAAGTCCTGCTCCAATACTTACAATAATTTCATCAGTACTTTTAAGTTCTCCTTTAACGAATGAACCAGCACCAACAGGCACAAAAGCTTCAACAGATTCTTTACCTTCAATGTCATCTAAAGTAGAAAACAATGCATCTACTTCAGCCATGGAAGTTCTGATCATTTCGATTTGTTGTTGAATTAACTCAGCTTGTTGTCTGTATACGTTAATTTCGTTAAGAAGACTGTTTAACCTTTGCTGATCTTCCATATGAACACCCTCAAAGTGTCTATAAAATTTCTTTTACAATTGGGTCAACAACATCTTCAGGAGCAATTTCTTCGATTTCTGCAATAGAAATTTGGTTCCTGTTAATTCTGTGTTTACTTCCGAAACGTTCGTAGATTTTCTCTTCGATTTCAGCTTCGCAAGTTGCTTTGAATTCTTTAGTAAATTTATGATATTCATCGCCCATTACAAAAGTACCTTTAACTCTGTAAATTTTTGTTATCATATAAAATCCCTCAAGATATATTAATTAAAAATCATCATCTAAAAAGCCTAATGCTTCTTCAACTCTAGCCATTTCTGGACCAGTACTGTCTTTAGCAACAATTGCTCCATTTGAATTAGCAATGGAACAAGCACCAACTAAAGAAATACCTCTTCCAACAGTACCAATGTTTCCTTCTACACCAAATACTTCTTGAGCAAAACTAACTTCAGATTGAACAGCTTTAGAACTTATTAAAAATCCTTTATTTGTAACTTGAATCATAGATCCAATGATGTCACTTCCAACCATGGAAGTAGCTTCAACGTTTACATCTAAAGTTTCTCCAATAACCTCAATTGCTTCTTTGGATAAAAATGGACTTACAATAGCACCTTTGTCGTTTGCTGCAACGATATTACCTAATGCAGTGTATTGACCAGGCACAGTAGCGACATTAATACCTAAATCTTCAAACTGTTTAATTTCCCTATCTAAGATATGTGGTGAAACAACTATTCCTTTTGAATTAGCCACAGCTAAAGATCCAATAAGGCTACATCCAGAAACAGATGATTTTATAATATCAACGTCTAATGCTTCCTTAATAATATCAGCTTTTTCATCTAAAAGATTATAAGGAACAATAGCAAAGTCATCGGTTGCAAGGATAAATACACCAATGTTTGGGTTACCTACGATATCTACTCTTTTTAACATATTGTTACCTCACGTTACTCAATAGTATGGTAGTGAACAAAGCTATTCTGCTAAAGTAGCTGTTACAACACCATCATCATCTTTAACTGCTTTTACAGTGATTTTAGAAGGTATTTTTTGGATACCTCTTTTCCAAATAGCATGATTGATAGATTCATCAATTTTGACTTCTTCAGCTTTCATGTGTTTGGTTAAGAAATTTTTAACTTCTCTGATAGCTCTAGGAGCTCTGATAGTTCTTTTAATTTCTTTAACATTTCTAAGTGGAATTGTGTAAACTCTTTCCATAATAACCCCTCATTATAATTTAAGACTGTTTCTTCTCCAATGTCTAGGTTTTGGTCTGTATCTAAGTTTACGGTTAGTTTTAGCATAAGCCCAGATTGGAATTCTCCTATTTTGTTTGTTTGCTTTTGCCATTCTTAATTTTTTAGCTAATGGTTTATTTCTACTCATTTTCTCACCAGTAATACATATAATAATTATTTTTTATATCCGATAACACGAGTTTGATAATGTTCAGGGAATATATCCAATGAATTTCCTCCTTTCTCATCAATCAAAGTCCTTATTTCAACTTCAAAATCAGAACTGTTGTCCTTGTTTGATCTCTCATGTGAAATTTCAAACAAACTTGAAGTTATTAGTTTAACAGACTTGTGTCCGAAACTGTCAAGGTTAATGTATTGAACATTCTTCCTATCCTCAAGACTTTTAATTTGATTAATGTTTAATTTTGGAGTCCTGTCATCTCTTCTAGTCCCATCTGCAATAATATCAAATTCATCTGCAAGCATTTCAACTGTCTGAGCATGAATAAACTTTATTCCATCATTCGGAAATCCGTCATCCATAATCATTTCACAAGTCTTGTCGAGAATATCATAATCCATTTTCAAGACATTATGTTTGAAACCTAACGCTTCGGCAGATTTGCTTGCTGGAATGTATGAATCGTAAACACCAAAGTTTGCGGTACATAGCTCTACGTCAAGACCTAACCTTTTAAGCATTACTGCTACAAAGGATGAATCCTTACCTCCACTATATAATACACCAGCTTTCATCGATATTATTTCCTTGTAATTTTAATTTCTCTTTTTTGACCAGCAATTTGTCTTAAAAGAACTTTAAGCTGTTCATCAGTCACTTTTCCTCTTAAACTTCCAGCTTGAGCTGATTGAATCAATTGAAGTTCAATTTGATTAACAAGTTCAGGTTTGGTTAATTTAAGATTAGACAACCTATTACGAGCTTCAGAAGTCATAATTTGAGCAATGATCTGTTTTTTCTGTGCTTCAAATTGTGCTTGAGCTTCTTGCTGTTGTGCTTGAGCCATAGCTTGTTGTTGTGCTTGATTCTGCATAGCAGCTTGTTGAGCTTGTAATTCAGCCATCCTTTTTTGACGAATTTCATCTAAATCGCTCATATCAAACTCTCCAAAATATAATTAGTATTTTTCAAGACCAGGAATATCTTTAATGATTTCAGCAGAAATTTTATCTAAGAATGATCTTCCTGCTGGAGTAACAACTCTTCCACCTTCAACTTTCTCAACGAGTCCAGCATCTTCTAATTGGTGTAATGCGGTTCTAACAATAGATCCACTACCTTTTCTAAATACTTCAGGACGTACGCCACGGTCTTTTTTACCACCGTAGAAAGTTCTTAAACTCATAACTCCCACTGGACCATCCATGTATACTCTTCTGATAATGGAAGCGGTCCTTACATACCACCAATCTGCATCTTCTGGTTTTCTTTCTTTGTGAACACCAGTTTTAACAAAATTGGACCATGCAGGGGAATTGATCTTATCATTATTTTTAAATTCATCTGCGACTTTTTTAATTAATAAATCTGCAGGTACATCAAATACAGTAGTCATATTAATTCTCCAATATTTTATTAAATAATTGTAGCTTAATCCACTGTAAATTTAAGACCTAAAAAATAGGACCTGTAACTCTAAATTTATAATGTTTAAGGCTTTTTTTTATAAATTACAGCGACATGTCCTCTAACATCAATGAGCTTAGCTCTGGTTTGAGATACAATATCATCTATAAATTTATCTTTATCTCTAGCGATATTTTTTGCAAATTTAAGTTTGACAAGTTCATTAGCTTCAAGCTGGCGTTTAATTTCTTCGATAACGTTTTCATTAAGGCCATTTTTACCAATGTTAATTGTCATAGCAGAAAGAGCTCTATTCATCATTTCTTTTTTTGATTGACTCATATTTTGCTCTCCTTTTATTCTTTTTTTCCTTATGATATGGAATTTTCATTACATGATCACATTCACCACAAAAAATGTTAACTTCAGAGTTAACTAGCCGGACGGTGCAATTGCGACCAGGTGAGAGGAAACTTTTACAATTCTTACAATAACGTCTAGCCCATTTTTCAGGAACTTTGGTATTGTATTTTGTAGATAATTTCAATGCCAGTTCGACATAACGATTTGATCGTTCAGGATGGTTGATGAACTCCATCTCCGCACGATTAAAAAGAATTTCCATTCTTTCTTTCGCTATTTCAATCATCCACTTTGGTCTTTTTCCTCTACTCAAAATATCCTCTCTTTTTTGTAGGATATAATATTCATGATTGGATTAAAATGATTTGCGCAAATTAAAACAAGAACCATAGTTAAAATTTAACCTTAGGTTAATATGAATATTAAGATAACCTATGTTTATCAACATTAATAAATGTTTGTATATAAAAGATAAAATCCTAAAATTTAAAAAAAATAAAAAATTATTAAATGATATTTTGCCAGTATACTAACTCTCTTGAATCATTGCTAGTTTACCCTTCGCTCCTCGAGCAACCCTCGAAACTGGCAGCCTATCCAATGCTGGGTTTCTTCTAATCATAGACAGTATCAACTTCCCTCATAAAAGGACCGAAGGCATTGGTCATAAAAATGATACGACATTAATATTTATATAAAAAATAATATTTAACTATTTCTTAAAAAAAGAAAATTATAAAAAAATAACCTTTAATATACATGATGAACATCAGGTTACTGATTTAAAATTAAAAGTATAAAATTTTAGGAAAATGATTTAATCATATCAAATCAAACTTCATATGATGTCAAATACTCTTAGAAGAAATCAAGAATATGGCAAAGATAATCCATTTCGAAATTAAAATAAAAAAAGTAAAATTTTAGAATGTACCCTCAAAATTTAATTTTTCGGATAACTCCTTATATCTGTTCCGGATTGTCACTTCAGTAACATTAGCAACAACAGCTATGTCCTTTTGGGTTTTTCTCTCACAGCTGAAAATAGATGCAATATATAATGCTGCTGCCGCAAGACCTGTCGGTGCTTTGCCTGAGTTTAACCCATTTTCTCGAGCTTCATGAATAATTTCAATTGCCCTAGCCTGAACCACACCAGATAACCCTAACTTGCTTGCGAATCTTGGAATATAGTCAACCGGTGAAGTAGGTTCCAATTTAATGTTCAATTTTCTTGATAAAAATCTATAATTTTTACCAATCTGCTTTTTGGGAACATTGGATACTTCTGAAACTTCATCCAAGGTACGTGGAATATTGCAACGTCTGCAGGCAGTATAAATTGATGCTGCAACAACGCTTTCAATTGATCTACCGCGAACAAGATTGTTCTTAGCTGCATTCCTATAGATAATTGCTGCGTCTTCCCTTGCATTACGAGGAATGCCTAATCCTGAAGACATATTATCAAGCTCACTTAAAGCCAATGCCAAATTACGCTCACCTGATCTGGAAATTCTAAGCCTTTTGTTCCATTTTCTCAATCTGTACATTTGGGTTCTATTTCTTTCAGGGATTTTACGTCCGTTATAATCAACATTTTTATAGTCAATTGTAGTGGTTAATCCTTTATCTGAGATTGTATATGTTGATGGAGCACCTGTTCTAGCACGTCTGTCACGTTGCTCATGGTCAAATGCTCTCCATTCAGGACCCCTGTCCATAATGTTTTCATCTAAAACAATACCACAGCGAGCACATGAAACTTCTGCTCTTTGGTTATCAACGATTCTTTTGGTAGAACCACATTCAGGACAAGGTTGAACCTCATCATTAGAAAAGTTATCAGGCTGAACTACACGGTTAGTATAATTCATGGTTCTGGTTGGTATACTATCATCCTCCTTCAAGGATAGTGGAATAAATTCCAATAAATGTTCTCAACGATTATAACTAATTAAAAAAACATCAAAAATTTCAAATTAGTCATTACAATTAAATACATGATAGTTATATAAATTCTAGGTACGGTTGTGAGTGTATAAATATAATGAGCTTGCAGCGAAATGAAATTCCCATAGAAAACCATAGTACACAAACAAAACACAAAAGGACTTCACTACTGGGATCGAAACGAGACCAGGTATAACCCCCATGCTATGACCGCAATACCTAATATAATACAAACATATGAAAATAATTAAATAATTATCAGCGCAATTTTCACCCTTACTGTTAACACCTAACCAAACTATATCAAATCACACATTAAGTCTGAAAATATATAATTTGTACTAACTTTAAAATAATGCAAGCGAACAATTGGAAGCAGCGGACTCAACAACTCGGAAAAAAAACCTCG
>JALFJX010000030.1 GCA_022775905.1 Methanobrevibacter sp. | reverse complement strand
ACAAACAAGTTCATTGATTTCTTTTTAGATGAAATAAACCTTGATGGTGAAACTCAACTTTCAAGAATTAATAAAAAAAGTAAAAACAGACTTATTGAGAATTTAAAAAGATTTACTTTTAATATAACTGGTTTTAATGACAAGTTGGCTAAAGTAACTATTGGAGGTATTGATTTAGACAGTATCAATCCAAAAACAATGGAGTCAACTGTAATACCTGATTTATACTTTACAGGTGAAGTATTGGATTTACATGGTCCTACCGGTGAGTATAACTTAAAAATTGCTTTTTCAACAGGTTATTTGGCAGGATTATCTGCAAGTGAAAAAAAGAAGGATAGAAATTAAAATTTCTAACCAATAATGAAGTATTTGTACTGTGTTTCGCTATGATCGCTTAAATCTTCAAAAATGTTATCTGAGAAAATCTCATTACAGTTGAATTTTTTAAATACTTCGATGTATTCATCTTCTCTACGATAAATTGCACTGTAATCAGATTCCAAACCTTCAGAATAGAAATCTCTAAGGGTTAATCTGTTTTCCATACATGAAATAGGTTCCATAATGAAAATTTTCATATCCTCTGCACCTATTTTATTAATTTCAGAAACGATAGTTTCCAAGTCATTATCATTGATGTACATTAAAACTCCACTAATAACTATAACATCAAAAGGTGGTTCGATTATTAGTTCATCAATTTTAATATCGGTAGCAGACATTACCTGGAATTTACAGTTGTCATAATTGTTTGATTTGTTGGCTATTTCAATAAGGTCCTGTGAAAAGTCCAAACCTAAAAATGAGTCACATTTATCATGTAATGCTTCAGCCCAACGACCAATTCCACAGCCAATTTCAAGAACTTTTTTATTTGAAACATCAATACTCTCAAAAAGTAGTTTTTTCTCTTCAATATGTCTTTGTTCAGAATTTTCTTTATCCTGGAACAAAACTATGGATAAATCGCTTTCAAATTCTTTAGATGCTCTTTTATTGAAGAAGTCTTTTACTTTATCAGAATTGATGTCTTCATTGCCGCCGTATAGTCTTGACATATAATCACCCAAAATTTTTAATTATTTATGTATAGTTTAAACACATATATAAATTATACATTGTTCATGTCTAAAACCTGATTTTTTCGAAGTGCATCATTATTTACAACACATGTTTTTGTATTTACTGAATGTTTTCTACTGAATTATTCAAAACAGGGAGCTATTGATGATTTTGAGGAAAGTGTATTAAATAATGGAGGGGATCCAGATAAGTTAAGTGAAAATGTAGTACCAACCGCAACATCACCATCATAATTACAATCCTCAATAACAACAGCATCATCAAAATTAGCTAAAGAATCAACAATACCATTATATTTACAGTTAATGAAAGTACAGTTTTTAAATGAAATTCCATCCTCTTCAAAATAACCAGCATCATTATGATAAACTAAAGAATCCGCAGTAATATTCTCAAAAGTACAATTATTGAAATTAACTGCACCGTATTTGTAAAGAGTAACTAAAGCATCAGCAGTGATGACATCTTTGAAAACACAATTAGTAAAATTCATGAAATAAGTTTGAGCATAACCATATTCCTCAACATGACTAGGGTCCCGATATTTGAGATCTTTTGAAATTGATACTTGTTTTATAAAAGTACAGTTAATAAAATTGGTATTAATTCCAAAATCGTCCCCATCAATTGTGAAATTTATAAAAGTTACATAATCATTTGGATTAAAACCAGCAGCATAAATTCTTGAATTAAAACTTAAAATAGATTTTATACCTTGACCAATGAATGTCACATTCTTATAAACATCAGCAAAAGCCATATTAGTAACAGTACCATTATAATCCGCTACATAAATAATAATATTTTCATTACCATATGCTTCATCAATTGCCATCTCCAGAGGATCAAAAATATCAAAAGGATAAAAAGCATTATCCCAACTTGAACCATCATTATTTCCGCTGTCTAATGAAGAATTAACATAATAAATGACTGGTTCATCAGACAATATTTCATCACTAGTTTTGCTTGTTCCAATTATACAAGCATTATTACCAAAATTTATATAATTTCCTATATTATAAGAATTCCCTGTGAGAGTAATTGTATAGTTTGTACTTGATTGAGCATATGTTCTTAATGTTGACCAATTTGTAGCATTGACAGGTGTCCCACTGCAACTTGATGATGATTGTTCATTTAAACTACCATCACTCTCTTGATTATCATTAGACTCAACTGAAACAACTTCATCAACAGAAGCGTCAACATCATCAATAGATTGAGAATCAACTGTCATATTATCATTAACATCTTCAGTTGCACTTGCTGCACCAATAAAACAAACAAGCATAATGAACAATGACAATATTACTATCTTATTTAATTTCAATTTTTAATTCCCCCTATTTTTTTCAATAAAAATATATCACAATATAAAAAAACACGAAAAAATAATCGAAAACATCAAACGAATTTAAAATTATTTTTCCTAGATTTTTTATTAAAAAAAACAATATTTAAACTTTAGTAAACAAAAAAGACAATATATACTCATGAAAAAATTAATAAACATTTAAACAACATAACTTTAATTAATACTTAACAGTGTGATATGATGTATACTAAAGAATTTATCCTTAATGAAGTCAATGCAATAAGAGAAGAAATTGGCCATGAACAGGTCAATATTTTTATTGAAGAACTTTATTTTAATGAAAATACCAAAGAATTATGGATTATTACTGAGGACAGACCAGACAAATCCTCAATTATCGGAAAAGGTGGATGGGTTGTTGGAAAACTCAGAGAAAAATTAGGTCTTGAAAGTATTCATGTAGAATCATATGGTGATTTTTTAAACAAAGAATACAAGTTAAAGTTATCCAAAAAGACAGTGCACAACCTACATTCCGAATTGATTGGTTTAAAAAACTTGGAAAAAGCTATTAATGACAAATTATCCAATTTATATAGTTTCAATTTTGAAAATTATATTAATGAAAAAAAGTTTGAAGAATCCAATAAACATGAAGCAGTTGTTGCACTATCAGGTGGTGTTGACAGCAGTTTTTCATTGATTTTAGCAAAAAGCTTAGGTTTTAATCCCGTTGCTGTTACAGTAGACCCAGGAACAATAGTACTTCCAAAACAGTTTAAAAGAAATATTAAAAAAGTATGTGATGCATTGGATGTACATCATGAATATATTAAAACCGATTATTCAGATGTTATTGAAGAAGCATTTACCGGGAAAATCCATCCCTGCGGAAGATGTTCCAAAAACACTGGCGAACATTTGAAAGAATATGCAAAATCAAAAGAAATTCCAATAATAATTTTTGGAGATATGCTTGCAACAGGTAGCCAATGCATAAATTTACAAGAAGAATCATTATATCGCTTGAACCTTCCAGCAAGTTTAAGTGTTGCAAAACAAGAGATAAAATCCTTAATCAAAACATATGATTTAAGCACATTCAAAGGGTTCGGATGTCCACTTCTTTATGAATCCCATAGAAAATTCCCACACATTAAAAAATTCTCAATTCAAAGGATTCTAAGAGAAACACGTTCAGGTGCACTTGAACCTGGAGAAGCATTAGATTTAATATGGAGCTTTTACAAGATTGAATAATATGATGCATAAAATTTGTCCTAGATGTGGATCTAGAAAAGTGAAATGGATTATTCCTCAAAACTGGTCCCAATGGGTTTGCTATGACTGTGACTATACCGGACCGATTATTGAAGGAAATGAAGAACTAGCAGAAGAAATCCATGAAAGCTATTTGGAATCACAAAAACACGAAAATAAAGAAGAATAGAAATATGAATAGAAGCTGAGCATTACCAATGATTGGTATTCTATTAATATCTCCACCTTACGAAATAATCAATGATTATCTCGACAATAATATATTAATAAACAAAAGTATATAAATATTTAGGTCAACCTAAATAACTATTTTTTTAAAAAAAATATTGGAATTAAATTCCAAGTTTTTCAAATTCAACATTTAAGAAATCTTTAATGTTTTCACGTGCAATTTCAACCATTTCAGGTGCAGGTCCACCAGGAACAGCTCTAATTCTTACGTTTTCAACAGGATTTAAAGCTCTTTGAATCAATTCATCATCTAAATTCAATTCATCAAAACCTAACTCAACTGCAATATCATCAATGAATTTTGAAGTGATATCTTCTTCTGCCATACTGTTAGCAGTTGCTTCATTAACTATTCTTCCAACGATTTTGTGAGCAGTTCTAAATGGAATTTGTTTTTCACGTACCATAATATCTGCTAAATCTGTTGCAGTTGCAAAGTTTTTACCAGCAAGTTCAGCACATCTTTCAGTTTTAAATTCAACAGATAATAACATTTTAGTTACTATAGATAAAGTGTCTTTGGTAACTTTTAATGAATTCCATAAGTGTGGAGTGATTTCCTGTAAATCCCTATTGTAAGTGTATGCAATAGCTTTAAGAATAGTTAAAATAGTAACTAATTCACCATTAACGATTGCACATTTACCTCTTGCAAGTTCCGCTACGTCAGGGTTTTTCTTTTGAGGCATAATAGAAGAAGTTGATGAATATTCATCCGCCATTTCAATAACTCCGAATTCATATGTACTCCATAAAACCAATTCCTCACAGATTTTAGACAAAGTGGTACATAATGATACCAAATCAAAGACACTCTCAGCAATGAAATCCCTTGCAGAAACTCCATCCATTGAGTTTTCCAAATATGCATCAAAACCAAGTAAATCTGTTGTTAATTGTCTGTTAATTGGAAAACTTGTAGTTGCCATTGCAGCAGAACCTAACGGGTTTAAGTTAACACGTTTATAAGTGTCAGCTAAACGTTCATAATCTCTTTTAAGAGCCTGTACATGAGCCATTAAATGATGTGCAATAGTAATAGGCTGAGCATGTTGCAAGTGAGTAAAACCTATGAAAACATCTTCCAAGTGTTCACCTGCCATTTCAACAAGGCCTTCCATAAATTCTAAAATACCAATTTGAATATTGATAATTTCTTCTCTTAAAACAAGTCTTACATCACAAGCCACTTGATCGTTACGTGATTTAGCAGTATGCATAAAACCAGCTTCAGGTCCAATTTTAGAAGTAACGTAATTTTCAATAGCCATGTGCACATCTTCAACAGAAGGATCAAATACCAATGCATCATAGCCTTCCTCTTTAAGAGAATCAAGAGCACATAAAATTTTATCTGCTATTTCACCATCAACAATACCTTCATGCTTTAACATTGAAGTGTGAGCAAAATTAGTTTTAATATCAGCTTCAAAGAGAAGTTTGTCTGCTTCAAGTGATGAAGTATAAATAGCAGCTTCATCAGTCATTCCAGTTTTAAAACGACCATTTCTAATATTATCCAAAAGAATCCCTTCATAAAAATGATTAAAATAAATTATAAAATAAAAATAAATAAAAAAAGAAAATAAAGATTATAAAAATCTTATTTTTTCATTTCAGTGTATCCGCATTTACCACAAGCAAATCTGTCACCGTGATCAGCCATGAATACACCTTCACCACAACGAGGACAAATTGGGTTTTTTCTTTCAATTTTGTCTCCATCTACTTTGTAAAGATCAGATTTTCTTACCATTCAAATCACCTATTCTTCATCTTCTGCTTCTTCTGCAGGTTCTTCGTTTTTAGCTAATACGTGATTAGTTTCAATGTATTTTAAGTCTTCTACGGTTGCGTAAACTTTAGCGTAACCTAATGCTTTAGGTTCACCGTAGTGAGGTTGTACATTGTCAACAACAATTAAATCTTTTTTAGTGTTTAATAAAGCAACTAATTTTGATTTAATGTCTAAAATTTTAGGAGTTGCTTCTCCATCATAATCAACGTAAAATTTAATTTCTTTTCTGTTAAATAATTTATTTTCTTTTTCTGCGATAAATTCGATTTCCATAATAAAACCTCATTTAATTTATTCTTTAATAAATCCGTCAATAAGCTTTTTAGCTTTATTTTTTAAATCAGAAACTTTTAAAAGCACTAAACCTTCATTTGGCTGACCATATAAAATGGTAGTTTCCGGACTTGCCATCATGATGCAAGGAAGAACTGCAAGATCTTCTTCCCCTGCTACTTCAATTACATAACATTCGCCAGAGTTAGATAATTCAAGAGCTTGGCCTATGGTTTCCCATAGATCATCTGTAATGGTTCCAGCAGGATTATTCGCTTTTAAAATGTGATCTGCACGTATAATTTCATGAGTATGATTTTTTCTTTGAATTACATTATCAATTATACCTATATTAGGGTATAATTCATAATCAGTAAGATTACCAAATGTTGCATCACCAACAGAAATTAAAAACTCTGAAGACTTGATTTCATCAATTGCATCTTCGAAGTTAGGATATAATTTGCCTAAAGGTCTTTTAAGCGCAGCCATTATATCTTCATTTTCTGTATCTAAACGTAACACAATAAAACCTCTATCTTACTCTTAAACAGTATTCGCCCGGAACTTTAATATTTAATTCACGAGCGACAGTAGATTCATTAGGATCAGTTATAATTAAAAGACCACTCCAATTATCTGAAGTTGGATTTCCACATTCAGGGCAGTGATCCTTATTTGAAATTAATTTACAAGTGGTACAAGCTTTCATTCTTTAACCTTCTTATTTTTTTGTTTGGCTTCTTCAATCCATTCGAATCTGCCTAAATTAGTTTGTCTCATTGTAAGTGGAATTTTAGAATTCCTACTGTTTTCAATGTTATTATTTGATTCATCTTTAATAGAAACACTTACTGCTCTAGCTCTAACTAAGTCTCCTTCTTCTAAAACTTTGTTAGATTCTCTTGCAAGTAAAGCACCTCTTTTACCATCATAAGTAATATAATCATCAGTTACTTGGGAAACATGGATTAAACCATCCATAGGTCCAATTCTCACGAATGCTCCGTAATCAACAATATCAATTACTTCACCATCGAAAATCTCATGTTGTTCTGGTTTAAAGAAAATTGCTTCGAAAACAACATTATGATATGTAGCTCCATCACCAATAATGAGTTTACCTTCACCAATTTCAAGAATATCATTAACACAAATGAGTAAACCTAATTTTTTATCTAAACGACCAGCATACTGTTCGTTTAAAGTTTCAATAGCGACTTCATTAATAGGACTTTCAAACTTGTAAGGCGGAATTCTTACAGTATCCCTAATTTTTGTTCTATAATACAAAATAATCCCTCATTTTATTAATAAGTTTAATTAATATTATATTTTACCCTCAACAGCAATATATTTTTTTTGTCTTAAATATGCAACGGTAATACCTTTGTCCTTTGCACGATTTTTTAATTCAATGTCATTCGTAGCTAAAACTTCTGAAACTCTAAGTAACGCATCATCCACAGTTTCATTTTCAAGTAATGAAATATCCTTTATTTCAACTTTTGAAGAATTAGCCAATTTTAAAGCTAAATTTGCATTTAACCTTATTTTTGCATTTTTATTTCGTTTCAAACCCTTCAATTCATTGATAACAAAGCTTGGAGTAGTTAAATTATAAGAAGGTAATAATTTTTCAAGTTCAGTGATGATATCAACATTGAACTGAAAAGGAACCATAAAAAAATTGGTATCAATTACAACTTCTTTAGAGTCCATTATTTTCCCTCTATTTAATAATACCGTAACCAATTAATCTCCAACGAGCCCCAACTCTACGACTTAAAGCAACTCTATCACCTGGACTTGCACATACAGGTAATTTAAGCATTACTTCAACTTCGTTTTTCTTAGTAGATGTAACAACACCGATTGTAGTTGTAGTACCACAATTAATCATTAAAGGTTCTTTAAGCTTAATTGGAGCAACATCACGTTCTTCTTTAGTACCGACAACACGATCAAGTAAATTAGCATCCATTACAAAACTATCTAATACATCAGGTAAAGTACCTTCTTCACCAGCAACTGTACCGGATAATGAATCTGATTTAGTTAAAGATGGATCTAATTTAGTTGCAATACCAACAAGACCTCCAGGGCCAATTTCTTCAACTTGTTCACCATTAGCCTCAAGACCAATAATCTCTGAGGTTAAAGTCATTCTTTTACCATCATTGGTTGGACCTGGTCTGATTTCAATAATGTCACCAAGTTTGAATTTACCTTGAATTAAAGTACCTCCGATGACTCCACCTTTAATTTTATTAGCACCTGAACCAGGTTTATTAATATCAAAGGATCTAGCTACATGCATTAATGCATTGTCATCAACATTCCTTTCAGGAGGTTGGATTTGTTTAAGCATTGCTTCAATCAAGATATCTACATTAGCTCCTTGTTGAGCAGAAACAGGGATAATTAAAGCATCTTCAGCACAAGTACCTTTAACAAATTCCTTAATTTCATTATAACTTTCGATAGCTCTTTCTTTTGAAACAATATCAATTTTATTTTGAACTACAATAACATCTTTTACACCGATAACATCAAGTGCCATAAGATGTTCCTTAGTTTGTGGTTGTGGACAAGTTTCATTTGCAGCAATAACTAATACTGCACCATCCATAATTGCAGCACCAGATAACATAGTTGCCATAAGGGTTTCGTGACCTGGAGCATCAACGAATGATACTTTTCTAATTAATTCAGTTTCACTCCCACAAATTGGACATTTATCAGCAGTAGTGTAACATTCAGGTTCACCACATTCAGGACATTTTCTAAATTCAATATCTGCATATCCTAAACGGATAGAGATACCTCTTTTTGTTTCCTCACTGTGAGTATCAGTCCAAATTCCTGATAACGCTTTTGTAAGAGTGGTTTTACCATGATCTACGTGACCAACTAAACCTATGTTAACATCTGATTGTACGTTCACAGATAACCACCTTTTTAATAATTTTAATTCGACTTAAAAGTAAAATAAGAAAAATAGTATAACTATTCTTCCTCTTCTTCACCAGCACCAAGAATATCAGCTATTGATTTACTTCCAGCTTGAGTTACTACAGTGTTGATTTGTACGATATCTTCAGCAATAGTGTTTCCTCTTACAGTTTTTCTTCTTTTAACACCATCAGCTTTAGGATGATAACCGATACCGCCAGTTAATAAACTTTTGATTCTTCTAGTACCTGAAACATCTTTTTTCATGGTGAAACCGTTTTTATCACTTCCACCGGTAACTTTTAAAGTGTAACCATCTAAACCGACAAGTCCACCATCAAATTCTTCACCGATAGTTAAACCATTGAAAGCTTTAGTTTCATCTACTTCAATTTGATGAGTTTCAGCACCTTGAGATACAACAACTTTGAATGCCATGGTATTTCCTCCTTAATTTTTTATATGTAATAATTAATTTATTATTCAAAAAGACCAAATTTACCCCAATCAGGATCTTTTTTACGTTTGATTTCTACTAACTCGTAGAGAGTTTCGAATTCATCTTCAGTCAATTTATCTTTGAATTCTCTTTCAATGAATTTGTAATGTTTCTCTGAAACATCAACGTATAATTCATCCCCTTCTTCGAAATGTTTTCCAACAATTGCATCTTTAATAGCCATAGCCACCCTTTGGCCTCTAGGAATAGATGGTAATGTTTCACCTTTATCTTCCATACTGACTATTACACCAACATATTCACCGTTTTTGTTAATTAAAGTTTGACCTTGTTTAACAGTACCACTGAGTGATTCAATTCCGATAATTGCTGGTTTACTTTGACGGAAAACCAATTTAGGTAATGACATGAATTTTGCAGGTTTAACGATAGCATCATAAAATGCTTTCTTCTTAGCTCTTTCAATTTCTTCAGTCCATTCCTGATAATCTTCGATGATTTGATATATAACATCTCCTTTGAAGAGTTTAATATCAGCATTTGCTAAATCATCTTCAGCATTAGAATGAACATCAACATTAAATGCAATGATAGCTCCATGAGCTTCATTTTCAGTTAATGCAATTTTAGAGTTAATAATATCCCTACGACTTACATCACCAATATCTGCTTCACGAATAGGAATATCCAAATCTCTTAAAAGCTTAACAACAGCTTCAAGAGAACCTAATGTATCTGCTTTAACTAAAAGACCTTCGTCTTCAGTACTAATGGTAATATCTTCAATTTCTTTTAAGAGCTGTTCTTCAACATCTTCCTCATCACTTAATACTCTAAGTGGTGAACCGGAAACAACATCATCTAAATTAGGTGCAGCAATCTTAATACCTGCAGCTGCAACAACTTCATCCAATTTTCTGAATTTCTTTTTAGAATCTCTCATTTCTTCAAGAGGAAGTGGTCTTAAAATAGATCTAACTTTAGTAGTTACAACTTCATTTGAAGAATTAATTAAAGCAATTTCATCATTAGTTCGTAAAACACCATCATAAATAATACTATCAACAGTAAGACCTAATCCTACTTCTTCTTTGATTTCCAAGATAGTGCCTTTAGCAGGAGCATCTTCATTAATTTCTAATTGTTCAGTTAAATATTCTTGAGCGAGTCCAAGTAACATTGCTAATACTTCAATAATACCTTCACCGGATCTAGCACTAATAGGAATAATACTAATCTGTGAAGCAAAATTACTTACTCTATCAAATCTTTCGGATTGGAAACCTTCTTTGTGAAGAGTACCAACAAGTTCGTAAAGTTTAAGATCTAAATCTTGTTGAACACTTGGAGCTTGTTGTTTAAAAGATTCAGTAAATGAAGCTCTTTCATGTGTCTCCCAACCAAACAATCTATCGATTTTGTTAGCGACAACAATGAATGGAGTCTTATACATTTTAAGAATGTTTAAAGCTTCATAAGTTTGTGGTTTAAATCCATCATTAATATCAACAATTAAAATTGCTAAGTCAGCTAATGCTCCACCACGTTTTCTCAAACTGGTGAATGCTGCGTGACCAGGAGTATCAATGAAGAATAATCCAGGGATTAAATCTTTGATAGTTAATCTTGATATAAAATTTCCACAGATTTCTTCAATAGTATCATTTGGAATTTCAGTAGCACCAATGTGTTGAGTAATACCACCTGCTTCTTTATCAGCGATAGTGCTTCCTCTAATATAATCTAACAATGTAGTTTTTCCATGGTCTACATGTCCTAAAACTGATACAATCGGGGATCTGATTTTCATAATATCGTCTTTGATAATAAATCTTTAAAATTTAAATTTATTCATAAATCAAATCGTTATCAACAATTTGATAATCGCAAATTTCATCTTCATTAAAGAAAAGAGCAATTTCTCTTTCAGCAGATTCTGGAGCATCGGATGCGTGGATAATATTTCTTCCAGTATCCATACCGAAATCTCCTCTAATAGTTCCAAGGTCTGCTTCTAAAGGATTAGTTGCACCAACTAATTTTCTGATAGTGGTAATAGCTTCTTCTCCTTCAATTACCATAGCTAAAGATGGTGAAGAAGTAATGTATTCAACTAAACCTGGGAAGAATGGTTTTTCAGCGTGTTCTCCATAATGAGTTTTTGCTAATTCTTCATCAATTTGTATTAATTTACAAGCAACGATTTTGAGACCTTTTTGCTCAAAACGAGACAAAACTTTACCCATAAGACGTCTTTGAACAGCGTCGGGTTTCATCATAACAAAACTTTTTTGAATCATTCTTTAACCCATTTAACTTTTCTTGGAACTCTTCCGAGTTTGATCATATTTTTTTCACATTTACTGCTACAAAAGAAATAAATTGAGCCATCTCTTTTGACGTACATTTTACCTGTACCTTCTTCAATTTCTTTTCCACAGAATGAACAAGTTCTCATGTTCTTACACCTTCTTAAGGAGTTCTAATTTCCTTAGCTTCTCTAATTGTATCAAGTAACATTAAAATGTCGCCTTCCCTTACAGGTCCCATAATGTTTCTTGTTAAAATTCTTCCTTTGTCTCTACCATCGAGGATTCTGCATTTAATTTGCATTACCTCACCAGTCATACCAGTTCTTTTTAAAACTTTAATGACTTCAGCAGGAGTTCCTTCTTCCATGTAAATCACCGTAATTCAATTAAAAGAATCTAGTCTTTTAATTCAGCAACTTTTTCTACGATTTCAGCAACAGCAGCTTCAGCATCACCAGCATCTACAATACATGCAGAAGCGGTACCAACGGTTAATCCAGCAGCTCCACCAACTTGTTCTTTGGTAGGTAAGTAAACGTAAGGGATTTCTTTTTCATCTGCTAATACAGGAATGTGAGCAACGATTTCAGCAGGATCTACATCTTCTGCGATAACAACTAATGCTGCGTCTCCTCTTTCGATGAATTTAGTTACTTCGTTAGTTCCTTTTGCTACTTTACCAGTGGTAAATGCAGTTTCTAATGCTTCTTCAGCTTGTTTAGCTAATTCTTCAGGTGTGTCAAATTTTACATAAATGTTTGCCATAAAATATACCTCCTTTTTCATCTGGCTGTGCCATCCATAGGCAGATATTACAATTCATTTTGAATCATAATATAATGTAATTATATATAGTTATATTATTTTTTAACTATAGAAATTACTCAAATTATTCAGGGAATAATTTAATATAGTTTTAATAATACTAATTCTTGAATAAATTCATATATCACTAAATATAATCCCGAGAAAAAAATAAGAGGGATTAAACTTTCAATACAAATACTTCTGAATTTCATATAATTTTTAGCAAAACTAAAAATAAAAATTTAGTAATTAATGAAATAATTCTAGAGAACTAGACATTTAATAGATTAGTCTACATAGTATATAAATGTTTTTAAAAATAAAGCGAAAATAAGTAATTTTTAGAAAAATAATGAATTTCTTAATCGAAAAAATGTAAAAGAGATAGTAAAAGATTTACTATCAAAAAAGAAAATCAACAAATCTATTTGATTGCTAATTTTACATCTTCAGCTTTTACAGTTTTTCTACCAGCATGACGTGCAAAACCTACAGCTTTAGCAGCGATTTCGTTTCCGTAATCTTCGATTGCTTCGGTTAATGCGATTTTTGCATCGTCACTTACTCTTTGAGCACCTGCGTTTTTTAAGATTCTTCCTACAGGAGCGAATGGTAATTCAGCCATGATATAACACCTCATAATTTTGTTAATAATAGTTATAATTTGCTTATATATAAATATATTGGTGCATTAGTGTTAAATCTTGATAATTACAACATTTAAAGACATACTATTATAACATAGATAGGTTTAGTATTATCTTTAAAAATGTTTTTCAAAACTTAGCTTAAATAAAAAAAGTATTATTTAAAATTTGATAAATAAAGAATAAAAGAAAAAATAGAAATAAAATGAGTTTCAAAGCTCAATTTATTTGTTCATTAAGATTTTTCTTAATGTGTCGATATCAGCATCAACTTGAGTAGGTTTGGTACATGCTTCAATAGCAGTATTAGGATCTTTTAATAAGTGTCCAGTTACAACACAAGTGATTGTTTCACCTTCATCAACTACACCTTCATCAACAAGTTTTTTAAGACCCGCAATTGAAGCTGCAGAAGCTGGTTCAACACCAATACCCTCAGTTCTTGCAAGTAACTTTTGTGCATCGAGAATTTCTTCATCAGTTACGGTTTCAGAGTAACCATTTGAATCATAAATTGCATTTAATGCTTTAATGTCACTTACAGGAGCACCAATACGGATAGCTGTAGCAATAGTTTCAGGATTTTCTACAGGTACAACTCTTTTATCTCCTTTTTTGAACGCATTAGTTACAGGACAAGCACCTTCTGCTTGAATACCAGTCATCATTGGTAAATCTTTAATGAATCCGGCATTATAGAATTCACTGACACCTTTCCAGATTGCAGAAATATTTCCTGCATTTCCAACAGGCAAGATAATTCTGTCAGGAGCCTGCCAACCTAAGTCACGAACAATTTCGTAACCTATTGTTTTTTGTCCTTCTAATCTGTATGGGTTGATTGAGTTTAATAAGTAAAGATGTTTTTCTAATGCAAGAGCAGTCATTGCTTCTAAAGCTTCATCGAAGTTTCCGTTAATGGACATTACTTCAGCACCGTGGAACATTGCTTGAGCTAATTTTCCTAAAGCAACTTTTCCAGAAGGCAAGAATACAATACATCTTAATCCTGCACGAGCAGCATAAGCAGATAATGATGCGGAAGTGTTTCCGGTTGAAGCACAACCAACAGTGTGAACACCTAATTCCATTGCTTTGGTCATACCGACAGTCATTCCTCTGTCTTTGAAACTTCCAGTAGGGTTTGAACCTTCTACTTTAACATATAAGTTTACACCAAGTTCTTTTCCTAATTTATCACATTTACAGAATGGGGTTCCACCTTCTTCAAGAGAAACAATTTTTTTCTCATCTACAGGAATACATTCTTTAAATTTCCATAAAGTGTCTTTTCTACCATCAAAAATGTCTTTAGAAACATCAATTTCATTAACGAGTTCGAGTACTGATCCACATTTTTCACAAGTGTAGATTACTTCGTCATCGTCGTATTCTTCTCCACATGATACACATCTTATCATATAATCACATCTATTATTAATTAAAAATTATCTTTATAATAAAGTTTTAGCAATTTCACGAGCTTCAACTTGTTTTTCTTTTAAGTCTTCCATGAATTTTTCCATCAATTCAGCAGTTCTTACTTTACAATCACCACAGCGGAGGGTTCCATTCAAACATTCCTCTCTGATTTTTGCAAGTTCACTATCATCATCAATAAAGTGGTACAATAGCATTTCATATATTACGCACTTATCTACTTCCCCACCTAATTCTTGTTGCTCTTTTAAGCTTTCTCTACCACCAGTTTTAGCAGATTTAACCTTTTTGACTGCATTTTTTGTTTCATCATTAAGGTAAATTGCAGTAGCTGGTTTTGAGCTGCTCATTTTATCACCGGTCAAACCAGTTAAGAACCTGTGGTATGTAGATGCAGGGGTTAAAAATCCTAAATCTTCATGAAGTTTTTGAGCAATATCTCTTGTCAATCTGATATGAGGATCCTGGTCGATTCCAACAGGAACAACAACCTTTTTTGGACCTCCAAATTCTTCAATTTGTGGAAGTAAAATATCTGCAACCTGCATTAAAGGTGCTTGAACATGAGCAATGTTTGTTGATGGAGTAAATCCATAAATTGCTTTAAGTTGATTAAAATTAGTTTTACTTGCTGCTTTAAATGCTAAATCTTGGAGTGCTTTATTTTGAGACTGCAAATACACATTTACATTATCCTTTTCCAAATCAAGGCCAAGTGCTATCCAGTTTGTTAAATATTCATTTACAGCAATTTCACGACCTTTCTCAAAACTCATTCCACGAGCAGCATAAGATTCTAAATCTGCAATAGGAAGAGATAGCATTGCTCCTTTTTCCTGATACCATTTCAATTGGTCAACAACCATCTTATGACCAATATGCATTTGACCACTTGGCATCATACCAGTTACAACAGCAAAATCTTTATCTTGATTGATTAAATTATTAATTTCATTGAACTCTCTGTGTCCAAATATCACCCCTCTTTGCATTAATCTTTGAGGATTATTAATTTCATTTATGATATCTGAAACTTTACCAATACCAAATTGATTAACTAATTTATCATAATCTAAGCTAAATGATGCCCATGGATCTATTAAATCTTCCATATTATCACCGACAACCTCACTAAATTACATTTATGATTAAAAATTATTATAATAAATAAATTTCATTATTAAAATATAATACATTCCTTTGATTTAATTTAAGGTCTAGTCCATTCAATATTGTAGTAAGTAATATCAAAGTCATCATCCACAATAGCTAACAGCAATTTTTTGTTAACACCATGAGAAACCCTAACATAACTTGCAAAGTCAAGAGCATTGATTTCATAATTTTCAAAAATAATTTTAACCAAATAATCAGAATGTCCTTGACCTGGACCTCCTCCACGATTATACAATCTAAAATCAGACCCATATTTAAATCCAGTCTTAATTACATATCCACGGTCTTTTAAATCACGGTAAACGACATATTTTCCAAATAATTCCTGTTCCTTTAAAAGATCAATGATGTAACCTACACTGCATTCAACATCATCCTCATAAATGTCCAAACGACCTTTTTCCAATAGATAACAAGCTTCAATCAAAGAAATATTCAATGAGTCTGCTTCAATTTTACCAAACTTGCTTTTTTCATGCAAAGCTATTGGTCTTTTGCTACCTTCTTCAATCTTAATAGAAACAATATCATTTGATAGATTACCACGCATTAAAACACCGTAAAAAGAAATAAATTATATTAATGATATTAGTTTGAATAAAATATTATATATATTTTTGTTTGTTTGTAAAAAAAGAAAAAAAAGAAAAGTTAAATTCCAATGAAAATGTTATTAGCCATTTCTGCAGGAATATTGAACTTTTCACCATCCATGATAACTACATAATTATCTTCATTTTGATTATCTTCAACTGAATACAGTAAAGTATTACCAACCTTAATATTCAAATTTGAAATATCATCTAAGAGGTCAGGATTTCCACGAATGAATGAAATAGTTCCTTCAGTATCAGAAGTTAATTCTGAAATACATAATAAATTAACTTCCCTGTTCATGATTTGATCAAAATCTTTTTGAGAGAAACATTGATTACAACTTTCAAAGTTAAAGTTACAAGCTGGAATTACACGGTCATCAGGAGAAACATCAGGATGCTGTAACATGTTACATAATGCTCTTTCTGCTTCGTCAGATAATGTGTGCTCCATTTCACAAGCTTGTTCATGAACATTTTCCTCTTTAACTTTTAAAACATCCAACAAGAATTTTTCTAAAATTCTATGTTTTCTGGTAATTTTTCTAGCTATTCTCATACCTTCATGAGATAAAGTAGCACCTTTATATGGAGTATACCTAATATAACCTAATTTTTCTAATTTTTTAAGCATTTGAGTTACGCTTCCAGGCGCAATACCCAATTCATCAGATAATTTAGTAGTAGAAACCTGTTCCCCATTACTTCCATTGCAATAAAGAACTTCAAGGTATTCTTCAATATTTTCACTAATTTTACCATTAGCCATAGTTTTCACCTACCTCAATAATTGTTTTAATGTTTATGGCTTAAAGTATAAAAAAGTTTTTGTATACCTAAAAAATAATCAGCAAATAAAATGAAATTAAAAAAATAAAAAAAGAAGTAGAAAATTAGAATAAAATCTCATTAGTAATTTCACCTAATGAAAAAGTTTTAGTATTCCAATTTGCTACGCTTCCAAGAGAATTTCTTGAACTAGTTGCATCAGCAACTTTCCATTGGCCATCAACTAATACTTGAGTCCAAACGTGACCATATGTACTTCCACTTGAAAATGTACAAGTTCCATGAACATATCTGGTTGCAAGACCAGCAGTTCTGAACATAGCCGCCAACAAGTGAGAGTGATCCACACAGTTTCCTTTTTGATTTGTTAAAGTACCAACAGCACCATATCTTGTATTATAATAGAAACTGTAAGATAAAGTATCTCTTACATAATTAAAGATTTTAGTAGCTTTTTGTAAATCTGTTGTTAAACCTTTAGTTAATGAATCAACAAGAGATTTAATCTTACTATTACCAACTTCACAGTTTTTAGTTGCTTTAAGATATTTAGCCAAATCAGTTACAGTATTCTTTTCATTTAAACCAGAACCAGTAACACTAATTGCAGAACCAGAACTTGATCCTGAACTGGAACTTGTTGAATAAGTAATTAATACTGAATTTGGCAAACGATTATTAGTTCCATAGAATGCTAATATACGTGAGAATGCATCAACATATTCAGAGTAGATAATTTTACCTACATCAGATTTAGCAGAACCCGGCATTATATCATTCTTTATGACATAATTTGCAACATTATATGCAACTTTAAGATAACCTTCTTTTGACAAGTCTTTTGAAGGAATATTATCTCCAGATGGGTCATTAGTTTTAAGACCAGTAATTATTGTAATTGCTTTAGTATTTGATTTGCCAATTTGATAAATAGCCTGACTCATCAAGTAAGTAAACTCAGCTAAAGTGAATTTTATTCCACCAGCAGTTACAATAGTTGGTAATTTTTTATTAGTATCATAATATTTTTTCAAATTAGTTGCACCAGTGACAATATCCTTAACGGAAATTGTTTTAGCAGTTACTACTTCTGTTTTTGTAGTGTTCTTAACTGTTACCCATTTAGGCAATCTATCATTAGTCTTATCAAATGCTAAAATATCTGCAAACATTTCAACTAAAGAATCATAATCAATAGTACCTAATTGGGATGAAGCAAAATTCGGAGCTTGACCATTCTCTTTAATGAATGAACTGACCCTATTTGCAATATCCATATAATTTTCAATTGAAACATTTCCTGATTTAAATGATTCTGAAGGATTTGCTGGAACTGCTACAGATACAGGTAAAATCTGTGAAGAAGTTTTACTTGCATTAATATTTTTAACAGCTTCAGTCATCATGTACAAGAATTGAGCAATTGAATAACTTACTCCTCCAACACTAACGGTTGCAGGAATACTATTCTTTGAATCAATAGTAGTTTTTAAGGTATTTGCTGCTGCAACAATATCTGCAACACTTACAGATCCAGTAGTACTTGGAGATGATGACATGTCAGACAATGTAGTAAAATCTACAAAGTTGGTCACACCCCATCTGAATATAATTACACCAGGAGCTTTACCATTCAATGCTGCTTGTGCATCAGTTTTGATTGCAGAAGCAGATAATTTTGTAACATCATTATCTGATTTGTATCCTTGTAAACCAGCCCATACATATGCACCTTTGGAATTATCAACAAACCATTTAGTGGTTGTGGTAATCCATGTTGAGGTTTTACCGTAGTTTCCTTTATAAATCATTGGAACTACAACATCAAGATATTGTGTAAGTACAGCATAATCCTGACCATAGTAATATGAAAGACTTGTGGTTTCAGGCATCAATGCTCCTGAAACAATAATATCAGGATTAATATTGTGGATAGCTTCAACAGCATCTTCAACAAACTGACTTATAGCTGCAGTACCTCCAGTTGTTTTATAAGCATTACCAGGATATCTCAAATAATCCAAGTGAATACCGGATACACCTTTGATTTTTGCATATCCTTGAGCTTCAATAATCTTTTTCTCAAAGAATGCTCCATTTGGTTTTCCATTTACAACAGGATTAGTCCATCCAGCACTATTCTCATAAAATACTTGCATCCAAATATGAACTCTCATTCCTAATTTATTGGCACTTGCAATCCATGATTCCACAGCAGATTGATTATCACTTACAGCTTTAAAATTTAAGAACAAATCAGTAGTTCCCTGAGAAGCTAACTTGTCAAGGTCTACACTTTTCATATCAGAAGAATAAACCCAATATCCATATCCAGTGCCCTCTTTTTTCTCAACACTGATTTTTGCAGTATTAGAACTTGGAGCATATGTATTATCTCCAGTAGCTGTATAATTAAATGAAACTGAGTAATTTCCAGGAGCAACATTCACTTTAAATGTTGCATAACCATTTGAAGCAGTTGTAGCTGAATATGATTTACCATTGACAGTCAATTTAAGAGCTTTACTAGCTAATGCTTTACCGTTTGCATCTTGTAACAAAACTTTGTAGGTTTGAGTACCTTGATAGAATGATGTTCCACTTTTCCAAGTAAGTTTAGTAGAAGTTCTTTCTTTTACTGTAATAGAAGAAGATCCAGTTTT
>JALFJX010000029.1 GCA_022775905.1 Methanobrevibacter sp. | reverse complement strand
ACCAAATTCTTCATTTAAAGCATTTACTTCTTCAGAGGTATCACCAAATTTCTCTACAAGTTTTTGATATGCATCAATTTGATTTTGGAGGCCATAATCATCAGTTGTAAGAATATCAGAAGCTAAAACAGCCTTACCATTGATATCTATTGATGAATCAGCAACCTTACCAACTCATTGTTTAACAAGATCATCTTTTGTCAAACCACCTGTGACATCAGTTAATAATTTCTCAACTCTACCTTGATCTGCGCTATCTTTATATATATCAGTTAAAGCACTTCAACCTTTTTCTTTGATTTTCTTAGCGTTTTCATCACTATCGTCTAAACCATAGCTTCTTAAAGTACTTTTAATATTAGACTTGCTTTCACCTTTTCCAAGATCGGAAAAGTTTTTATCAATATAATTTGTATAAAGCTCATAAGCATCCATATTACTAATAAGCTGTTTAGTAAAACGACTCATGTTATCAGCTTCTTCAGAAGTAATTTGGCCTAATTCTTTAAGTGAATCTATATATTCATAAGCTTTTTCTGTTATTATATCAAAAACAACGGCTTGATTTGAAGATTCTTTAAGCATCTCAGATGCTCCGGCGTTATTTATTGTTTGAAGTTGAAGTGCACGTTTTTGTGCGATAGCTTTTTCATTTATTTCTTTAACTTGTTTCAAATATTCAAGTTTTTGATTATCACCAAGAGTATTGTAATATTTCTTTTGTTCATCGGTTAAAGCATTACCACCTTCAGTAAGTGCTTTATTCATTGCTTCAATATCTTCTTTTGTCTTAATAACTTTTTTATCAAGATTTTCAAATTCACTAATTGCAGTTTTAATTGCCGTAGTAGATTTTTGAAGATTATAAATTTCAGCACTTAAAGATCGAACATCTTCTGTTGCTTTTTCTGTTTCAGACTTGCTATTTTTAGAAATTAATTTTGGAATAGTAATAGCAAGTGCAATACCAGCTGCTGCTAAACAAGCCAACGCAATAGCAATACCAGCAACGGGAATTGATCCTGCAGCATTTTTACCTGTTTCAAGTAGAACTCCTGTTGTCAAATTTGCATTTTCTTTTTTTTGTAATGCCAAATTGGCTTTTCGTTTTAATAAAAGAGCTTGGAATCCAGTAATAATCAATCCAATAATTCCAGGAACAGTTGATAAATTACTTTTTAAATCTTTTGATACTTCAAAAGACTGTTGTTGAAGACTTAAAGATTCTCCTTGAGCTATATTATATTCTTGTTGAGCTTCATTAATAGCTAAAGTTGCTTTGGCTATTTCTTCAGTATATGTTGCTTTAATAGCTTCAATAGGTTCGCCAGTTCTTTCTGCTTGAGCAAGTTTTGCTTGATATTCTTTTTCAACACTTATCTTGTGTTCTATCGCCTTGCGTAATTTTCCTGCAGCTGTTAGAGCATTTTCTTGAGCTAACGCAATTTTACCTTTAGATAAACCTTCTTTCTTTTGTTTTAATATATCTATGTTATATGCAGCAATTTGAGCATCTAACATTTTTTCTCGGATTTTATTGGCTAAAATAACTGCTCCAACTGCACCTATAGCGACAAGTGTTGTATAAACAAATGCTTCGTTTTCCGCCATAATTGCAATACCATTAACTAATTCGCCAACAAAATCAACAATAGAAATTAATGCTTCGCTATTTGTTAATGCTGTGATAAGTTTTTCGCCCGCAACAGTTACTTTATTAATCGCAGCTTCCATTCCAAGCATATATGTCGCTGCTTGAGCTGCAGTTGCGCCATTTGAACGTTCTGAAATCTGAACTAATTCAAGAGTACGCTGATAATCATTCATCATTGAAATCAAACGTGATTGTTGACGAGTACCAGCTAATGAACGCGCAATTGCTGCTTGTTGGTTAGAACTCAATGTATCCCATTTACGTCCCAATTCATCTAAAACATCTTCTGTTGAACGCAATTCGCCGCTTACAGTGCGTAATTGAATCCCAACATATGACAAGTTTTGTTCAACATTGTTAATATTTGTTTCACCATCGAGAGTTTCACCATAGTCACTAATTTCACGCATACGCGCAATAACTGTTTTTAAAGCTGTACCAATTGTTTCAGGAGCCTCTCGAGTAGTTTCAATACCTTTAGCCAACAAACCTAATGTGTAATCCATTGACATGCCGGCCAAATTAGCTTGTGATGCGGTTTTACTTAATGCAATAGCCAATTCTTCGTAACTTGTTGCTGAAGATGCAGCCAATGCAGCGAAACGATCTGATACATCCATAGCATCTTGTGCAGACATCTTAAAACCATTAATTGCGGTTGTTAAATAGTCAACAGAATCCGAAGTACTAATAGATGCCACTTTTGCAGCTTTAACGGCCGCTTCAGTTAATGTTAATGCTTCTTCTGAACTTTTACCTTGACGGAAGAATTCAGTTGCGACAGTCGCAACTTCTTTAGTTGTAGCACCAGAAGCCATAGCAAGCTCTTGATAAGAAGACAATAGTCCATAAACTTGCTCACGGGTCATACCAGACACCATTGCTTGTTCGGTTAATGCCTTATCGAGAACTTGAATAGTTTCAACCGCATTACGAAGAGCTTTCTTCATCGTCCCAAGAACAACAGTATAAGAAATAAGATTTTTTGCTGCCTTACCAATAATACCGGTATTCTTATTTTCCTTCTTTGTTTCACCTGCAAGTTTTGGAACATCAACCGTTTCTTCATCTGGGGTTGTAACTGCATTATCTTTTGCCGCAGCTTTACCTTGCACAATAGCGTTATCAATTTCAACCTTACCACTAATAGTTGCACTAACAATTTCTTGTGCTTTGAGTTGATCAGCACTTAATTCGCCGCCTCCATCTTTTGCATCTTCTGCGGCTTTATTTAATTCATCAACCTTTTCTTGACGTTGACGATTAAGATCATTAAGAGTATCTGATAAACGCTTAAATTGATTTGCATTATCTTTGACTTCATTATTAAGACTGTCAAAGAAACCGCGTATTGCAAGCATTTGATTCTTGATTTCCTCTGTAGGTTGTTCAAGACTTTCAAGTTGCTTATAATATTTTTGCAGCGATTCATAATTTTTAATTGGATCGCCCTGTTTTGCGCCTTGCGACGCAACCATTCGTGTAAAACCTTGACTTTCAGTACGTTTATCAGCGGTTTTCTTATAAAGGAAGAAAGTACCATCTTTATCGATTTTACCGCTTTTCTTAATTACGTTTAAAGAGTTTGTTGTTTGTTCAATACGTTTATCAAGATCATCAAGTTGTTTTTCAGTCTTTGCTAAATTAGCTTGAACTGCAGTAGGAAGAGAACCAAGTTTTGCAGCAAGTTGCCCAAAGCCCGACAATAAGCTTTTTAACTCACCACCAAGATTTGAAAAAGCTTTTTCAGAAAGAGGCTTTTCAAGCGCATCTCTAATACCAACTAATTTAGCTTGGAGTTGCTCAAACTTCTTCTGAATATCTTTTTCGCCTGAATTTTTAACTATCTCACCTAGTTCCTTCTGTATATTTTCAACTTTCTTTAATTCAGGTTCTAGATAAACCTTTAATTCAATTCCATTTTCAGCCATCTAAAACCTCTACTTGTTATCTTCTGGAGTCGTTTTGCCGGCCACCATCGATACAAGATCTTTTAAACCATTCCAAGAGCTATTTAAATCTTCAATTTCGCGATCAGTATTAAAACCAAGAGTATCAACAATATTTTGAATATTAGATAAATCAAGATTGTTGATTTTTTCTTGAACACGATCGAAAATTTCATCAAGATTAGTAAATGAATATGCTCTATACTGCCTTACAAGACGATTTAAAGAAATTCTTGTTTTCTTATAAAAATCTGACTTTTTATATTCTTTATTGAAATTTTTTAACGCCAAAAGGAGATCACAAAAATTTTCATTTTCGCTCATTAAAGTGTTAATCTTTTCAATTATTTCTTGATTAGTCATCTTCCTTCCTCCTTTTTAAATTTTATTCAATTATAAAATAATTTTTATCATATTTGCGGCTATCATCAGAGACGATCTTAAATGTAAGATTTACCGTATTACTACCCGCATTATCAAAGTAAAGTTCTTTTCCAGTTTTTAAAGAACACTTATCTAATTTTAGGTAAATTGAACCGCCATTGTCATCCGTATTACCTTCTCCCCAAATATTTAATGTAAAATATCCAAAATCAGGAGTATCAAGATTGAATGATTTGGACATGTCAGGATCAACCGCATATTCATAGAAACATAAATACTTGTTACCATCGACAAAGTTATCTGATGTAACTTCGTTTTCACTATGCTCCGCAAATCCAATCATTGTAGAGCCATCTTCATTATATACATATAAATTAAATGCTTCTGGATGATGCAAATAAATTTTTCCATCCTGCGCGGTGAAATACTCTGTATAAGATTTAAGTGCCGCCTCGTCGCACTCTTTAAAAATTAATTTTGAAATTTTCTCAGTCAAAGGAACTGCATGAAGAGTAATCGAATCAGGATAGTTGTTATTATCGTATAAAAGTGTTCCAAGCTTTGAAACTTGTTTATCACTTTGACCATAACTAAAGTTAAGAGTAGTATTTTTTATAAGCGTATAGGGTTCTCCCGCTCCAAAACTCTTATCTCCAATATTTTGCGGCACTGCTGAACGAATTAGAACGTCTACTTTGCCTCCATACTTAAAAATGCTATTAAAATCCATATTATATACCTCTTCATCATATATATAAATTATACCATATTTTTTATACGATGTCAAATGTAAAAAAATACATAAAGAAAAAGACCCGTCACATGGAC
>JALFJX010000028.1 GCA_022775905.1 Methanobrevibacter sp. | reverse complement strand
GAGAGATAATAGGTGTTGGACCGACGAATCAAACACCTCGTGTTTTTTTAAGGAAAATTATTATGTGGTAGATTTTTTTAATTTTCCAACGACTTGCATCGAATTAGAGAAATTGTGTGAAAATCTAATTCAACACGAACTTTTATAATATGGAGATTTATTATTAGTTGTCTAATAATATAAGAGAATATTTTTAGGTGTCCCTAAATTTCATCTCTATTACATAGTTGGTCATCATAGTATATAAAGGTATGCATTTTTTTTAGGTCAACCTATAACTTCATTCTCCATAAGTTCACAAAATTCAAGATAAACATATTTCCTGTTTTCTACAGTCACTTCAAGAACTGTTGTATCCGGATGATTTTTCACATCCAATGGAAGTCCTTTCATCATTGGTTTTACAACTCCAATCACGGGCACGTCACTGTCAGGAATTTCCAAAACACGTCTGTTGAACTTCAGGGCACGTGTTTCCATAAATCCGATTTCATCCATCAGTATGAGATCATAATCTCCAGGTGAATTTAGTATCTCGACCCCTCTTAAATCAAAGTTTTCAGGATAAGCATCTCTTTTATGAGTCCTAGTTCCAACGTGACTATGTTTACTATAATCAACTTCAAATTTGGTGGCTGGCACTATATATACTCCTCTATAAATACCACGGTTTTCATCAAAATTAGTCAGGGTCTTGAAACCGCCAATCTTCAAATCCGGATGACTGGAAATAAACCTGTTCAGGATAGTACTTTTTCCAACTTGCACATTTCCTGTTAAAAATATATTCATGATATTTAAAATTATAAAAAAAAGAATTTTTTAATTAAAATCAGTTTACAACTCAAAATTGAAGCTTACAGTTGTAAATTTCATTCCGTTGTCTCTGATTTTTTTGGATTTTATTTCAACTTTTCCGTATTTCTTTAAAAAGGAATTAATTTCCCTTGAAACGGAATCATAGTTTCTTCTGTCATAAACCCTGTAGTTTCCCATAAACTTGACACTTTCACTTCTGTTTAGAACATTTACCTGGTCAAGTCTGAATGATTCGCCGTTTTTTTCTAAAACTGAGTTTATTTTCTCAAAATTTCTTCTTTGATTTTATCTTTTTCTTTGTTGCTGATCATAATATCATCTTCTTATAGTTAACCTTAATTTTAGGTTTGCTTGTATATCACTATTTCTATATGTGTCTGGATTAAATAATCACATTTTGGTATGTGGCTTCAATTTCATCAAAGCTTTTATCAAAAAGCGGGAAATATAATAGCATCCGGTTGTACATTTTCTTTGCTTTTTCAACTTCCCCGTCTATCATAAGCAGATATGTATTCTAGATAAAAGTTGAGATTTCTGGAATCTATGCTGATTGCAGTTTCATATTCTCCCATTTTAAAATAAGTGATTCCAATCAATGTTAATAGTTCATCATCATGACTTAATGATAATGCCCTTTTAAGCTGCTTGATGGATTCATCGTACCTTTTAAGCTTAAACAGTATCTCTGCCAGATACCTTGTATTGTCAAAATCTAAATTTTCAACATTTAAGAGTTCTTCAGCAGTCTTTGAATGATTTTCAGTAGTTTCACAGTCAAGTTCTGCAAAACTGTTTAGATGGTTGTCGGTTGTCATAACATTAAATGCGGTCTTTTTGCATATTAATGTTGTGATTATAAAAAAAGAGTATGAATTTAGGATTTTGATCCTAAATTAATTTTTGAATTTCTTCACGTACGGTCTTGTTGACCATACCACCGTCTGCTTTTCCTTTGAGCTGTTTCATACATATACCCATTAAAGGACCCATAGCTCCCATTTGACGTTCTTTTACCATTCCTTCGTTTTTAGCAACGATTTCTGAAATGATTTTAACGACGTCCTCTTCGCTGAGCATGGTCAAGTTGTTTTTCTCAGCAATTTCAGCTACTTCGCTTTCAGGTGCTTTTATGGTTTCAACGGTAAGTTTACGTACGCTGTCTTTTGCAATTTTACCTTCTGCTAGGAGAGTAAAGATTCCTTTGAAATGGTCTAAGGTTAAAACATTAATGTCATGGCCTTCCCTTTTGATCTCACGAAGGTCATATGCAAGAAGTGATGCTACAGGAGTTGAGTCCACATCAACATCTGCCAAAATAGCTTCAAACATGTCTGCTTCCTGTCTTCTGACAAGTTGTGCAGCAAGGTCTTCACTTAAGTTGTATTCTTCAATGATTCTTGCCTGTTTTACGTCAGGAAGTTCAGGTAAGTTGTTTGCAATGGGTTCAACTCTGTCAGATGTAATTTTGAATAATGGAATGTCTGTTTCAAGATACATTCTGTTAGCGGTTGGAAGAGGTCTCATGTATTCGGTGTTACCGTCTTCTAATGCCTTACGGGTTTCTTCAACTACTCCATCTAAACCGAGTGCTGCTCTTCTTTTTACTTCCTCTAAAGCGGAAACTGCAATGTCTTCATCGTGAGCTACAATAATGAATGCGTCTTCTTCGCCGATGTTTAAGTAATCAGCTACTTTGTCAACTTCTTCCTGGGTGATTCCGTATGCAGGCAATTCATCGGAGTGGAAAATACCTGATACTCCACGTTTTTTAGCATAGCTTGCAATTTCAGTTCCGAATCTTCTTCCAGGCTGTACTTCAACACCAATCAATCCGTCGTAGCCTTTTAAAACTACTGCTTTGATGGTTTCAGCTGATTTCAAGATTTTGGATTCGGTATCTTCAAAGAGTTCATCTAAATCGTGGATTTCATCCAATACTTCAGCATTTCTTTCTTTAAGCTGTTTTTTAATGTCAATTAAAGTAAGCTGTCTTTGGATTTCACGGTTTACGATTTCAGCCATCAAGTCCAAGTCCTGTACACCTTTGATTTCCACACGTGCTCCTTCTGCAATGGAAATGTTCAAGTCCTGTCTGATTGTACCGAGTCCTCTTTTAACGTTGGTACTTCTCAAGATTTGACCGAGCATGTATGCAACTTCACGTACCTGATCCGGGTGGTGCATTGAAGGGTCAGTGGTTACTTCAGCAAGAGGTATTCCAAGTCTGTCCAATCTGAACTCGGTAAAACCGTCTTTGGTTTCAATTCTTCTTGCAGCATCCTCTTCAAGACCTAAACTTTCGATTACAACTTTTCCGTATGGGGTTTCAAGGTATCCGTCGGTTGCAACCATACCGGTTCTCTGGAACCCACCGGTGTTACTTCCGTCAATAACCTGTTTTCTCATTGTATGGAACTCGTCAACAACATGCATATTCATTAAGCATGCAATTGTAATACAGATGTCAAGTGCTTCCTCGTTTAAGCTGTGAGGTGGCTCGTCATCGTTTTCAACAAGACAGGTGTGTTTTGCGAAGTTTTCGTATTTGAAGTTCATTCCTCTTAAAGATTCCTGAAGTGCAGCTCTGTCGATTTCTCCAAGCTCTGATTGGGTTGGTCTTAATTTCCTTTGAACTATTTCATCAAAGTCATCATCAACAAGCTCTGTTTTACAAGGACAGAATAATTTGTGTTCACTGTTCAATTGTTGGTGAATTTCAAGTCCCATTTTTAATCCTAATTTTTCGTAATCCATACTTAATCACCCTAGTTCAAGAAATCCTTAATGGAGGATTTTTTGCTGAATTCACCTGCAATGTTCTTGTGCATGATCTCTTTTACTTCACTGTAGTCATCGCTTTGACCTAATGCCCAGCATAATTTCACGTAGGTGGTTTCAGGAGTCATGTCGATACCTGAGATTACGCCTGCATCGATGATGTTACGTCCGGTTGAGTAAACGTTCATGTTGACTCTTCCGTAGAGACATTGTGATGTCATGATGACTGGAATGTTTTCATCTCTTGCTCTTTTGAATGAATCGATGAGTTCATTTGGAACGTGTCCAAGACCGGTTCCTTCAATGACAAGTCCTTTGTATCCTTTATCAATGTGATATTCAATGTAGTCAGGAGAAATTCCTGGGAAACTTTTGATGAAACCTACTTTTGATTCAATAGAAGTATTCAATTCCAACTCGTTTTCACCACGTTTGGTATAGGCGTAGTCGGGATTAATGTTGACTTTTTTGTTTTCAATTTTAGCTATTGGCTGAGCGTTGATGCTTCTGAATGTATCTCTTCTTGAAGTGTGCATTTTTCTTACTTTGGTTCCTTTATGTAAGTAAGTGTATTTGTCATTTAAGCTTCCGTGCATACATACGGATACTTCTGCAATGTCTGATTTAGCAGCGATTACAGAATCGATTAAGTTGATGTTCGCATCACTTGAAGGTCTGTCGGAACTTCTCTGTGCACCTGTAATGACAATAGGAACTGGAGTTTTAAGCATGAAGCTTAATGCAGCTGCAGTGTAGTGCATAGTATCAGTACCGTGTGCAATTACAACACCGTCAGTACCGTTTGAGATATCGTTTGCTATTTCTTCAGCAGCTTTTACCCAGTATTCAGGTTTCATGTCTTCACTTAATATATTATATAAAGCTTTAACGTTGTAGTTAGCATAGTCCAATAATTCCGGATTAGCTTTTATAAGGTCTGAAGCGGTAAAAGCAGGGTGAACTGCTCCGGTTCTGTAGTCGATAACGGATGATACTGTACCACCGGTTGAAACGATTGAAATGTTCTGTTTATCAGGATCGTTTGGAATTTCACTTTCTCCAAATCCTATTTTAGGTTTTTCACCTTTTTCAACGAGTTCTGCAGTAGTATTTTCGATAGCTACTCCGATATTGTATCCGCTGGATAATTTTAAAACTAAATATCCATCATCAGCATCCTCTGGTCTGTCAAGTAAGATACCAGTATAGGAGATATCTTCCTTGTTGATTTTAACGGTATCTCCTATACCTAAACCATAGGTTTCAATAAATTTCTCAGCATTTTCTTTGTAAGTCATTAAATCACACTATGAATTGTTTTTCAACCATTCTGCTCCTGCTTTTAAAACATCAATGTTTACGTCAATAACTTTAGGTTTGGATGCAAACATGTCACGAATAGCGTTTTCGTAGGATTCTGCTTTTAAAGCATCAGTAAGTTCAGTCAATGCACCAAGCAATGCGGTGTTTGCAGTTCTTGCATTTCCATGCTCTTCTGCAATGTCCATACATGGCATAGCAATCACGTTAACGTCTCTGTCGGTTTCAAACTCTCCGATTTTGGAATCGTAAAGAATAGTTCCGCCAACTTTAACGTCAGGTGCAAACTGTTCGAGGGAAGGTTTGTTTAAAGCAATAAGAATGTCAATTTCATCAACTACAGGAGTTCCTATAGTTTCATTGGAAATAACTACTGAACAGTTGGATTTTCCTCCTCTTTGTTCAGGTCCGTAACTTGGATACCATGAAACGTGTTTTCCTTCATCACAAGCAGCGTGTGCAATGGTAAGTCCTGCACTTAATACTCCTTGACCACCGAAACCGGATACTTTAATACTGGTTGGAGTGATGCTTGCATCATCAACGTAACCTGATTCACCTTCTCTGTTAACATTGAACACTTTATCCAATGTTTCAGTGGAAAAGTCACTTACAGGTCTTTGTACAGGTTCTCTTCTGTACATGTCGTTTCTGAAGTTTTTAACAGGGAACTCTTTTTCCATTTGTTCTTCGATGAACTTTTGAGCTCCTTTAACGTCCTGTTTTAAGTTGGTAGGACAAGGGGATAAGATTTCAACAAATGAATATCCTTTTCCTTCTTTCTGTATGGTCAATGCCTGTTTGATTGCAAATTTAGCAAGTCTGATTTTAAGTGGATTTGCAAGGGAAACCCTTTCAATGAAAACAGGTGCTTTTAAAGTATTAATCAATTCGCACATGTGAGTAGGGTGTCCTGCATAGTTAGGATCTCTTCCTGTTTGACATGTAACTGTTTTTTCACCAATTAAAGTGGTTGGAGCCATTTGACCACCAGTCATTCCGTAAACTGTGTTGTTCACGAAGAATACGGTCATTTTTTCTCCTCTGTTAGCAGCCTGTAATGTTTCGTTTAAACCGATGGATGCTAAATCACCGTCTCCTTGGTAGCTCATAACGATTGCATCATCTTCAGCTCTTGAAATACCAGTTGCTACTGCAGGTGCTCTTCCGTGAGCGGTCTGGAAGTTTCCGCAGTTGAAGTAGAAGTATGCGTATACGGAACATCCTACAGGGGAAATCATTACACATCTTTCCTGGATTCCGAGTTCATCCATACATTCTGCAATTAATTTATGTATAATTCCGTGTCCACAACCAGCACAGTAGTGAGTTGACTGGATATTGTTTCCTTTTCTTGGATATTCTTCTAAAAGGGATTGTGGATTTCTACGTACTTTTAATTCATAATCTTTACCAATTTCTTGTTCACTCATTTTTCCACATCCTTTAGTCAATTATATTTGGACTAGCTTTTTCTGAAGTTCTTTTGGATAAGTCTAAGTCATGGTCTTCAAAGCCAGCAATTTCATAAACTTTAGCAAGAATTTGTTTCAATTCAATTAAGTTTCCACCCATTCTGTTTACAAGATGGGTTCCTTCTCTTCTAAGAGCAGCATACTGTACATCTGCAAGCATTTGGCCGTTACTCATTTCAACGGAAATGAATTCAACGCCTTTGTCAGATAACTCTTTGATTCTTTCAGTTGGGAATGGGGATAAAGTGATTAGTCTTAAGAGTCCAACTTTAATTCCGTTTTCACGGCTTTTATCCACTGCAGATCTTGCGATTCTGCTGCTTATTCCATATGAAACCAAAACGATGTCTGCATCTTCAACTTGGTATTCGTCAACGATTACTTCTTCAGCTTCGATTTTTGCGTATTTTTCCTGAAGCTTGTAGTTGAAGTCTTCCAATTCATCGAAATCATTGAAGATTGAAGTAATGAGGTTGCCCATAGTGTTTTTGTTTCCTCTAACTGACCAGGATTCATCAATTTCTGGTTTAATAGCTTCAGTTGGGAATTCTAATGGTTCTGCCATTTGACCTAATGTACCGTCAGCTAAAACAACAACAGGATTTCTCCATTTGTCAGCAAGCTCGAATGCTTTCATGGTCAAGTCACACATTTCCTGAACACTGTTTGGAGCAAGTACGATGTTTTTGTAGTTTCCGTGTCCTCCACCTTTAACTATCTGGTTGTAGTCTCCTTGTTCCGGTCCGATGTTTCCAAGTCCAGGTCCTGCTCTCATAATATCCACGATAACTGCAGGAAGTTCTGCACCAGCGAGATAGGTGAATCCTTCTTGCATTAAGCTCACACCAGGTCCTGATGAAGCGGTCATTACTCTGTGGCCTGTTCCTGATGCACCGTAGACCATGTTGATTGATGCTTCTTCACTTTCAGCCTGTACAAAGTTTCTTCCAACCATCGGGAAGTATTTGGATGCTTCGTGCAAGATTTCACTTGCAGGTGTGATTGGGTATCCAAAGAAACAGTCACATCCAGCATACATTGCGCCGACAATAACTGCTGTATTTCCTTTTACCATTTGATTGCTCATCTAATTTCCCCCTTTGCCCGCTACTTTTGCTTTAATCATTTTTGCAATGGAATCGTTAGCAATGTTTTTTATTTGATGTACTTCTAATCCTAATGGCTCCGGACAGGTAAAGTAACAGTCTTTACATCCGGTACAGCCATTACCACTATAATAAGCAAATTGATATCCTGCGTTATTCATTTCTTCACTAAGTAATATTGCATTTTGAGGACATCCGACTATACATCTCATACAGCCTTTGCATATTTCTTTATTAATAACTGGGTAAGATATCTCCTCTTCAATCATTATAATCATCTAGTTAGCTTTTTGTTGATCTTTTTCTCTGATTTCAACTCTTCTGGTTTTACCACTGATGGTTTCTGGAATATCATCTACATATTCAATCATTCTTGGGTATTTATAAGGAGCTGTAACGTTTTTAACGTGATTTTGAATGTCTTTGGTAAGTTTGTCTGATGGTTCAAAGCCAGGTTGTAAAACAATACTTGCTTTTACGATTTGACCTCTTACTTCATCAGGATAAGCAGTAATTGCACAGTGTAATACTGCTTCGTGGGATAAAACTGCACTTTCTACTTCGAACGGTCCAATACGGTAACCTGAAGATTTGATGATGTCATCGTTTCTTCCAACAAAGTGAACGTATCCGTCTTCATCCACCCAAGCGGTATCTCCACAGTAGTAGTAACCGTCGTGGCATTGTTCAGCTTGTTTTACAGGATCTTTGTAGTATTCTTTGAATAATCCTGGAGTTGGTCCGTTGGAGATGTCGAAACATAATTCTCCTTTCTCACCGATGTCAACTTCATTGTTGTCTTCATCGAGTAATTTTAAGTTGTATAACGGGGAAGGTTTACCGAGGCATCCTACTTTAGCGTCCAACCAGATGAATGTTCCGATGGATAAGGTGGTTTCGGTCTGTCCGAATCCTTCTTTGATTCTTAAACCTGAGATTTCGTAGAATCTTTCGGATACTTCAGGAGGTAAAGGTTCTCCAGCGGTAGTTACGTAGGTTAAGTTGGAGAAGTCATATCCTTCGATGTTTTCTTTGATTAAGAATCTGTATACGGTTGGAGGTGCACAGAAAGTGTTGACCTTGTTTTCGATAATTTTTTCAAGTAATTTGATTCCGTTGAATCTGTCGTAATCATAGATGAATACGGAAGTTCCGGAAATCCATTGTCCGTAGAGGTTACCCCATACAGCTTTTCCCCATCCGGTATCTGCTGCACTGTGGTGTACTCCTCCGTCGATAACGTTATGCCAATATTTGGCGGTTGGAATGTGTCCTAAACTGTAGGTATGTGCATGTGATACCATTTTAGGGTTTCCACTGGTTCCTGAGGTAAAGTAGATTAAGAAGGTTTCGTCAGCCATTGGGTTTTCAGGACCGGTTGGTCTTTCATAAACAGGGCTTTCCTTTTCGATAGCTTCGTTGAAATTAATCCATCCGTCTCTGTCGGTTTCGATTACGAGTTTTACTAAATCCCAGTCTAATTTTTTCTCAGCTTCTTCATAGTCAGGAAGTAATGAATCTTCTTCCACACTGATTACTGCAGTTACTTCAGCCTGGTTTAGTCTGAAATCGATATCGTGAAGTTTTAACATGTGGGTTGCAGGAATTACGATTGCACCGATTTTGTGTAATGCAATCATACAGAACCACCATTCGTATCTGTTTTTTAAGGTGAGCATTACTTTGTCGCCTTTTTTAATTCCTAACCTTTTAAGTAAGTTAACAGTTTTGTTTGAGTATTCACTCATTTGTTTGAAAGTGAAAGTGTGATGCTCATCATGGTCGTTGGTCCAGATTAATGCGATTTTTTCCGGATCGATTTCTGCGTATTTGTCCACCACGTCAAATCCGAAATTGTAATCTGGTTCGTATTTGAGCTTGAAATTTTTCATAAAGTCTTCGTAAGAGTCAAAATCAACTCTTTCTACAAAATTTTCTATTAATGATGTCATTTATATTACCTCGGTTAAATGATTATATGAGTACAGCTAAGAATTTAGCTGGTTTGTCGTTTAATGCTACCATTGCATGTCTGTGGGTAGCGTCGAAAAAGATGGAATCTCCTTCGTTTAATATGATTTCGTTATTGTGAATGTAGATTTTTACTGATCCTTCAAGGACATAGTTAAATTCCTGTCCAGGGTGTGCGTTGAGTGAAGGTACTGGATTTTTTTCAGGATCTACGATTACGATGAAAGGTTCTGCTTTTTTGTGAATGAATTTGGAGCATAAGTTTTCGTGAATGTATTCTTTTCTTCTGTCTACTCTTACTCCTTTGTCTGCACGGGTAACGTCAAAAATGTTCATTCTGTTTTCTTCCCCGGTTAATAATAACCCTAAATCAACTTTGAAAATGTGTGCGAGTTCGTAAATGAAACTTGCAGGAATGTCAGCTTCTGCGTTTTCGTATTGAATGTAAGTTTCTTCTTTAATGTTTAATTCAGATGCAATTTCACTAATTGTAATATCTGATAATTCTCTTAACTCTCTAATTCTGTTTCCAATATCTTTGTTGTATTCATTCAAAATAAACACCTGAGTTTTTTTATAAATTAATTTAATAAATGTTATAATAATATTATACAAGGGTTTGGTAATCGGTATAATAATATAATATAAATATATAACATATAGTAGATTTGAATTTATCATTATATAAAGGTTTTTCAAAATTATGATAATTCGTTATATTTTGTTGAACAAAATTTTTTTTAATTAATTTCTTTTGTACAAATCATAACAATAGTATTTAAATACTTTAAAAGAATAATTTTAATTCATTAACTAAGGAGATTATTAAAATGTCATCTAATGAGATTGGTACCAAAGTACTTTTCAAAAAACAATTAGGTTTGAATTATGAGATAGACCAAAAGTATGTCGGTCTTAAAATGAAGGAAAACAACATTTTATCTTTCAACTTCAGAGTCCCTGGAGAATTAAAGGATGAGGTTGAAGCATATTTTAGAAGATTTAAATTAGGTGAACCAATTTTAGTCGATATTGGTGGAACCGGAGATATCAAATGTGATTTCAAAGGTATATCACCTGTATTGAAAAACAAAGATGAATTCGATCAGTATTTCATCTCCGCTACTCTTCAGGAGGATAAGACCTATGACCCTATAGAAGAGGAAAAATGCGAAACCTGTAGTGGATGCGGATTCCACTAATTTTTTTACTTTTTTTTAATAAAAAACGTCTTATTTTTATTTATTCCTGTTGATTTTAAGGTTTATTTTCATTATTGTCGCTGGTTATTTTTTTCATTTTTATTTTAAGAATTATGTTTAAATAATTTGAATGTTAAACTACTTCGTAAAGGTGTTAATATGTATAAAAAAATTTTAATTCCAACAGATGGTTCTACTTATGTAGACCAGGTAATTGATAGGGTAACCAATTTAATTCCAGCTGATGGTCAAATAATTATTTTAAGTGTGGCACCACAATTGCACTCCAATACATTTCAACGTAAAGGCCGTATTCAGGAATTAAATGAAGAATTGCTTGAAGAAGCTATTGAAAATGTTGAGAATCTTGAAAAGAAATTTCCTGAAGGATATAATATTAAAACCATTGCGAAAACTGGCTATCCTGCAGATACAATAAATAATGTTGCTCAAGAGGAAAATGTTGATTTAATTGTAATTTCTGCATCTGGGAAAAGTGGATTCCGTAAATTTGTCATAGGGAGTGTAGCAGAAAAGGTTTTAAAGATTTCAAAAGTAGATGTGCTTTTGGTTCATAAGAATTGAATAATGTAATTCGATTAAATTGAATTCATAGGATATGATGATTCAAAATAAACTTTTAATTTTTTATTTTTTTATTTTTAATTTTAAAATTCCCATTCCTAATTAATTTAATAAATGAGTTTTTACATATTTAAACCCAAGAATAATAATTGTGGCGTTTTGAATGTTAAATATGTATTATTGATATGATGATTAATCAATATATTAATCAAATTGAAGCTCCCGTTAATGTTGGAGAACTAAAGTTAAGAGTTTGGGACTTCATAAACTCTTTGGATAAAACAGATTTGACTGAAGATGAAATTAAAAACATTGTAGTCAATATGGGTAATTTGGGGACCATTTTGGATGAATCAGATAATCCTAAATTTGACTGGTACTTGAATACAATCGTTGACAATGATTTATGCGCCAAATGTGGAACATGTAGCATAGTATGTCCAAATCATCTTGTCAAGTTTGAGGAAAAGCCTTTTATTCAGGAGGAATGCTATCGTAAGGGAAACGGGATGTGTCAGGAGGTATGTCCTAGGGTAATTGCAGGGGCATATGAAATCAGGTCACGTTTGAATTCATTTGAAGAATATTTCTATGGAAATCAGATATTGAAGGTCAATCTGGTGGGGTTGTAACAAAATTCCTTGAATGCCTGTTGAATGACGGTAAAATCGATGGTGCTGTTGTAATTGGAGGAAGCCACTGGAAGCCTTCAAGTATGCTAGTTACAAACTCAAAAGACTTGTTGAATGTTCACAAGATGGATATTGATTCAACTCCAAAAAGTAAATACTCAATTTCTTCACTCAATGCATTGATAAAAGCAGGTGAAATGGGCTTTGAAAAGATTGCTGTTGTGGGCCTCCCATGCCAAGTTGCAGGATTGAGAAATATTCAATATCATCAATACATTGCAAAGCATGGTGCAGAGCGCGGATGGAACGGAAGACCTTCTAAAATTCCTAAAATAGAATATGTTCTAGGATTGTTTTGTACTGAAAAATTTGAATACTCAAAAATACTGGATAAGATTAACAACTTAGGAATAAACATTGATGATGTAGTCAAGTTTGATGTAAAAGGACCAAATTTTATTGTATCTACTGATAGTAAGGACTTTGAGATTAAGTTGAGTGATATTGAACCGTCTCCAGGGTGTCTTATGTGCGTGATTTCGATGCTGAATTATCTGACATCAGCTTCGGTGAAAAAGGTTCACCAAAAGGATATTCAACTGTTGTTATCAGAACTGAAAAAGGAGAAATCATCAAGGACTATTTTGACTTCAATGATTATGTTGATATTAAAGAAATAGACTTCATGAGGGATTTTAAAGAAAAACGCTTCCAAAAGGAAATAGCTCATAGAAAAGAGACTGGAAAATCAAATTCATACTACTATCTCTGGAGATTTGGAGGTGTGGGTATGGGTCAGAAAGGAAAAGCATACCTACGTTTTAGAACAACTATCGGAGGATACTATGATGCTGACCTTCTTATGAAAATTTCAGCAATTGCCAAAAAGTATGATGGAATTATCAAATTAACCTCTCGTGAGGAAATTGAGATACAGGGAATAAATCTTGATGATGTTGAGGATATTGTAGCTGACTGTGATGATTTACCATTAATGAACAGTACTGAAGGACCACTTGTCAGATCATTGATGTCATGTCCTGGAAAAGAGAGATGCCTGTTGGGTTTAATCAACACTGGTGAAATTGCAGAAAAAATCGAAGAGAAATATGCAGACAAACCGGCCAACTATAAGTTCAAAATAGGAATTACAGGATGCCCTAATAAATGCCTGTTTGTATCTACAACAGATTTCGGTATCTATGGTATTAAAACACCTGAAACAAATGACAACTGTAATGGATGTGGAAGATGTGAGGATGTCTGTAAGATAAATGCAATTGAAATTACAGGTTACAATGCAATAACAAACTATGATTTATGCATTTCCTGCGGTAAATGTATTCATGCATGTCCTAATAATGCCAAAGACACTAAATTCAAAGGATATTGCATTTCAATTGGTGGAAAAGGTGGTCGTGAGACTGTTTTAGGTCATGAGATGTTTGTTGAAAATGAAGATGAGATTTGAAACTTTGGATGCTGTATTTGAAGTTTACAACAAATTTGCTCAAAATCCACAAAGGGAACGTTTGGCCACTACAATAAAAAGAATGGGTCATTTGAATTTCTTTAGCGAAGTTGAAAAAGTAAAGTTATCCAAAAAATAATTTTTATTTTTTCTATTTATTTTTTTTTACTGAAAAATTGACTTTTTTAAAATATGTCAATAGTTATTAAAATTGCTTTATTTTCCGATTTAACTACTAAAAACTAATTTAAATTTTATTTTTAAGTAACAATATTTATATAGTTTTTATAAGTATATTTATAAAATAAGAGGAGTCTTAATAGTATGTTAAATTTTATAGGAAATACCTTATCTTTTGCTTCATATGGAAGCACATTTGGACTTGCAAATATAATAACAATTAGTCCAACTGATATTGCTTTAGCTTATATTGTAGCTATTGTAGTTTCAATAGTTGTTGCATTTGCACTAAAACTTCCATTATTGCCAAGCAAACCATACAGGTATTCATTTGATGTAAGTGCGATATATCCAACTCCGATTATTGCCGTTGGTATACTTTCAATATTTATTGTATTGAACTATACTTTCATGTTTAATGGCTTGATTTTAGCGGTTGTAATCGGTATTTTATCTGCATTATTTGTGAAATACTTATTTGATTTCGTATTTCCAAAACCTCTAGATGAAGATGAAGGGGATGAGATTGATGAATGAGGTAATTGGAATAATAATTGCCGCAATTCTATGTTGGTTGAATTTTGTTGTAATAGATACATATTTCGGACTTCCCGAACAGCCTGGCGTTAGAGGAGCTAGGATTATTGGACAAGACGTCGAAAAAAGAGGGGGAGACATCGCTGGTGGATTTTTCCAAGGAAACATCTTATGTTCTCCGGATGCATCCGCTGGTACATTATTAGCTTCTATTGGATATTTGGTTTTAGGAATTCCTGGTGGAATAATTGCTGCATTTTTCGTATTCATGGGAAACAGATTATGCGCAGATCCAGGGTATGCAGGAACCTGCGGAAGTCTTACTGCAACTTGTATCATATTCATATGTTCATTTTTAGGAATGACACCTGAAATGTTCATTGTCGGAATGGTTATTGCAATCGTAACAGTCATGGGTATAAGCCAGACCAAAGCTTCCATCGTGTTAGGTAAAATTGCAGAAAAATTCAATAGGCACGCTAGAGAGTGATTGATATGTATGTAGAAATTATTGGAGTCATAGTTCTATTCGTAGCTGTAAGGGCTTTAGTGACAAGAAACAGGGCTGAAAGATTATTATACTTGAACGTAATAGGTTTTGGAGTTTCAGCTATTATTGCATTGGTAATTGACACACCATTTGCTCTTGTTGTTGCTGCAGCATTCTTTATATGTTCTACAATTAGTGCTAATGCGATTGCATATACCTTGAAAAGGTTAGATGACGAAATACTTTTGGAGTAGGATAATATGGAGTTTTTCGTATCAATTATCGCAATTGCCTTAATGCTCATAGGTGCATTCGGTATTATATTCATGAAAAAGCCTTTGGACAAGGTTATAATGTTTTCAATACTTGATGCTGGATTTGTATTGGTGATTGTTTTATTCAAATATTTGGACGTTGCAATGTTTGCAGCATTAGCAGATCCGTTATCTACTTTAGTATTCATTTTAGCTATCGTTAAAATAAATGAAATAAGAAAAAATAAACTCGCAAGTGGTGATGCAGATGATTAGTGTTCCATTATTCTTTTACTTTGGAATTTTCCTTGCAATTGTAGGAAGTATTGCTACTGCATGGGGTCCTGGAGTCAACGACCCAATTATAAGGACATTCAATACTGAAGTAGCTTCAATCGGTGTTTGTTTGGTGTTATTATGCTACAACCACGTTTTAGCATTATTGACATTACTTGCAACAACCGTAATTATCAGTTTAATTTTATTTAGAGCTATTATTCGTTTAGAAGAAATGGGGGCAGACGTATGAGAATAGGAGTTTTATGGAACAAACTGGCTGACCCTAAAAACATCCCTAGACTGTTTGCATTCAGTTTAGGAATAATTCTAATTATAGGATTAATTGTCCCAATGGCTTTGAATCCTGATCAAATATATGTTAGACCGGCTCCACAGGAGCAAATAGATGATGGTCTTTCAATTGCACCTTATGACAGAGGTGGAGAAGTATTGACACAAGCAGGTCACATTGACCCTCAATATCCTGATAATGCTAAGGAACTAGGAATGATTACTGCATATATGTCTCCATTGGCACAATGGGTATCCTCAATTTCCCCATACTTTGGAACATCAATTTATTCATCTCCTGGTGGACTTATAGATGAAATTTTATACTATACAAGAGGATTCGATACAATTTTAGAATCTTCAATCTTGATGATGTCATTCATCATTGCATCATGGTTATCCATTAACTACACCATGAACAGAAAAAATGATGAAGAAGAAATCAAAAAAGACGTTAAAAAAGCTATTAAAGACTCAACAAACGTAGCTAATGAAGTTAGTGCAAACGACGCTAAAGTTCGTGCAAAGCAATTGAGGAGGGATAACTGATGGTAATTATACCTGAATTTGTTCCTACTGCATTTTTAAACATGTATTTGCCTGCAATTTATGCTGGTTTAATAGTTGGTTTCATTGGATCAATGGCAATAGCACTAAAAAGAGAAGAAATTCACATTCTTATCTTGACTGACCTTATTGGTCTTGCAATGATATTTGTAGTGTCTGCTGTTGGAACGGATCTTGCAGAATCATTAATTTTACCTGGTTTGGTTGTTGAACTTGCAGAAACATTAGCTATTTCAGAAATTTTAATTACAAGGGAAATGCGTATAATTGAGAACAATCCAAGAAGAAACCTTTCAAAATCTTCTTCACTGTTCCCACAGCCATTTGCATTGAACATGGAGATTTTAAATACTGCTCCTAACTTCATTGCATTGATATTGATTGCTTACGGAATTTTCTTAACAGGTTTTACTGGAGGAGCAGTAGCTGGTGGAGGAATCGTATTGTATGCATTATCCAAAAAAGCAAGAGGTCTTCCAGTGCTTGTTGTGGATGGCCTTGCAGGAGTTTCTGGTATTGCATGGTGTTTATGGATAATAGGTTTCTTATTATTCTTCGTAGTGCCTCAATATTGGTTATTAAGTTTATTCCTCGCTGCATGTGGATTATTATTAAAAGTAGCTTCAAAAGTTGGTTTAATTGGAGTGCTTATGAGAGAAGATATGAATAAGGAGTAAGTAAATATGGATTTTAGTACACTTGGTGGAAATTTATTAGGTACAGTTCCTTTTGGAGATATTGTATTGTACTTCACACCTCTTAATTTGTTTTTATTTGCTGTAATGTTGGGATTTACCTTATTGATAGCTGTAAGTAAACCAGAAACACAAGTTGAAGCTACTTTCATGAAACTTGGAAATACAGATGTGAAAGTAGGTCCAAAAGAGTTTAAGCAAAGAAGATTTTTATCTGTAATCTGTG